>JAGWIL010000027.1 GCA_028866335.1 Rhodospirillales bacterium | reverse complement strand
CAAAATATAGGGCTTAGGCCCGGCCTGAGCGGCACGTAATTTCGCATCCGTTAAAGGCATCGCATACAACCTTCTAAAAAGTGATGTTAAGCGTTACGTGACATCACTTCTGGGTTCAAGCGGCCTGAGTACTTATGAACCAATATGAACCGCTATGAACCAAAAAAACACAAAAAACATTTTATATCAGTTGATTATGCGGTTCAAAAATATCCTGGATGTGGGTTTTTGAAAGGTTTGGCGCCCCCGGCAGGACTCGAACCTGCATAAACGAACTTAGAAGGATCGGAGCTTATCCAATTAGCCAACGGGGGCTGGCGCGGGCGGACCATAACATGGCGGAAGGAAGCTGCACAAATTCAGGCTCTGCTCAGCGACGGTTCATTACACGTTTACGTGAGGGGTCTATGCTGTAAGCTTACCGATACGTTACAGATACAGCTTTGGCGGTGTTGTCTGGCCTTTTGCAGATGATCGGCATTTAGAACGTTGGGAGTGTAGTCATGCTGTCTGCTGGCATAATACAAATGGCGGTGAGCGGTTTGCGTGTTTTGGGTCGCGACAGGCGTGCCGTAACATCCGTTGAGTACGCTCTTATCGCGCTGCTTATAGCCCTGGCGATTGTTGGCAGCGTTTCCAAAATCGGGCCTGAGTTGGCTGTGTCGTTTAATTCTGTCGCATCGGAGTTGTAGTAGCGCTTGGTGCTGGCTTGATTAATTAAACAACTAAGTAAGTAATTATTCTGAAAAAATTGGCATTACTTTCTGTTTAATCCGCATTTTTAGAATTTTATTCCACGAAACCTTGTTTTTCTAAATTCGTAACTCGCTTGACGCTATGTAAGATTGTAGGAAAAAGGACACAGAAGACATTATTCACGGATAATTGTTTGGTAATAATGAAAACAATGTTTGACAAAATGCCTTGATTCTAATGTTTTATACCTATCCGCGCTGGAATGATGGCACGGGCAACGAGTTCAGCATTTGTTAAGAGCTTGGGGCCTAGGTGGCATAAGGCTAACGGTTTGGTTAATGCTTTGAAAGGATTCATGCTATGCTTATTACGTCTCTTCGCTTGCTGGCGGCTCAGAAATTCGGCCATCTTAAGGCTGACAAGCGCGCCGTTACCGCAATTGAGTACGCCTTGATTGCCGCTTTGATCGCCGTGGTGATCATCGCCGCCGTGACCGGTTTGGGCAGTGGCGTTTCGAACACGTTTAACAGCGTGGCTTCCGAACTCTAATTTTAGAGTTTCGTGCTTTATATTAGCCGTCCGGGTTTCCGGGCGGCTTTTTTATTCGCATTTAGGTTGTGGGGAGTATAATTGTCACGTTCTGAAAAAATCTGAAAAATTGAACGAAATTTTCTTTTATTGTCAATTTCTTTGAGTCTAAACAAATTGAGTTTATAAAGGATTCGACAGGTCTGGGTAATTATAAGGTGAGGATGCAGGGAAGCGTTCAATGGTCGATCAATATCATGGGACCATTAAAATGAGGCTAAACCCATACACGCCGAGGCGGGTATGAGCATTTTATTAGCATGTGCAGCATTTGCCTTGCTCGTTTTTGCGGGGCTCCACGACCTGGCTGTACGAACTGTTCCTAATTACGCTGCGGTTTTGCTTGTTCTGATTGGCACAACGCTTAGAATACTTGACCATAACCTTCTTCCGGCACTCCTGTACGCCCTGGTGATGTTTCTGTTCTTGGCCGCCATTTGGGTGGCGGGGCTGATGGGCGGAGGGGACGTAAAACTCTGGGCCGCTTCGGTTCTGCTCATTCCGCCCACCATAAGCATCGAGTCGGCTTTTCTTGTGGATGTGCTGTTGCTCGGTGGTGCGCTGGCCATCCTCTACCTTCTGCTGTCTCTGGCCGTACGCAAACCTGCGGCATCCAGGGCTGGGTCTCATTTCCAAAGATTTGTAAGGGTAGAGCGTTGGCGCATTAAGCGCCGCGCGCCGCTGCCTTATGCGTGCGCCATAGCCGGCGGAACTTTCGCGGTACTTTTGCCGCAGATTTTGAAATCATAGGTCGCTCATGGTTTTCCGCCTTGGCATATTTGCTGTTCTTATCGCCGCGTTAGTCGCGGTAGTAATTTTTGGCTATTCCATTCTAAACCAAGGCCATAAAGCGCCCGTTGCCGTGGCACCTGTAACGGAGCAGGTTTTGGTGGCGGCACTGCCGCTTTCGGGAGGGTCGTTGATCCAGCCGAACAACATATCCAGCACGACGATAGCGATTAGCACAGCGCCGACTGACGCGATTACTGACACGCCGCAGAACCGGAGCTCGCTCACCGGAGCGATGGTGAAAACCCCCCTGGCCCAAGGCGCGATGATTACCTCTGACGGGGTTATTCATCCTGGCGACCATGGATTTCTCGCGGCGGTATTGGAGCCTGGTATGCGCGCTGTCACCGTCGCGGTGGATAACGTGACCGGTGCCGATGGCTTAATCTGGCCGGGGGACCGTGTTGATATATTGCTGACCCAGACGATCGTCGGCGCGCCGGATTCTAAGAGCATCGCCGCCGAGGTGGTGCTGAGCGATGTCCGGGTGATTGCCACCGGCTCGGAACTTATTAAGGATTCGAGCAATAGCAATGGCAATAGCAACCAGCAGCCGGCATCCACCGTTACCCTGGAAGTAACGCAGGAACAGGCAGCGCGTTGCCTCGTTGCTGTTAATCTCGGCAAATTGTCGCTTATCGTGCATTCGGCTCAGAGTTCTAAGGTTAGTGCTAACCCGCCCTCATTACCCGTCTATGCGGGGCAGGTGTCGCCTGCACTTTCGGCAGCGGAGCCAACGCAACAGCCGGTGACAACGGTCAATGTAATCTCAGCCGGGGATAGTGGGGAGTTTAAATTCTGATGCGGGTCTCTCTGACAGTTTTGATCTTGAGCCTGCTTTTGGCTACCCCCGCCATTGCCGCGCAACCAAGCGGGGATGGTAGCGGTTCGGCATCTAGCGATCAGGCGCAGGTTATTCCCCCGGCGTATTATGGTGGCCTCGAACTCGCAAAAGGGCAGGGCAAGCTGATCAAGCTGCCAAGGCCTGTTGCTAATCTTTTCGTGGCGGACGATTCGATCGCTTCCGTCCGCCCCGCCAGCCCGGGCACGATGTTCGTGTTTGGCAAAACCCCGGGTGAAACCGATGTCGTCGCTACTGACGGCGATGGGAATCGGATCGCGCAATATGCCGTGACGGTAAATCCCTCGAATTACACCAGCGGCCGCGTGGCAACCCAATCCCAGATCGCGGCGCCAGGAAGCGGGGTAACGGCCGAGACGGAGCCCGGTGGCATGGTTCTCCGCGGGTCGGTCAACAGTGCCGAGGATGCGGACCGCATTGTCAATCAGGCCAATCTCATTGCACCGGGCAAAGTTGTTAATGATCTTTCGGTGCAGGAGCCAATTCAGGTAGAACTAAAGGTTCGCATCGCGCAGATGTCCCGCCAGGTTACGCGCGAGCTGGGCATTAATTGGGGGGCGGTAACGTCAAGCGGTATCGCGATAGGTAAATTCACTCTTTTTGGGCAAACCGCGTCCGCGCCCTCCTCTTTGTCGACAACGACTCCGGGTGAATTCGGCGTGCGGTTTCCGGGCGGCAATTTTGAAGGTATCATAGATGCCCTGGCCACAGACAACCTTGCACATATTCTGGCTGAGCCGACGCTGACGACCCTTTCCGGAACGCAGGCAAATTTTCAGGTTGGCGGCCAGTTTCCGATACCGGTTTCCAGCAACAACGGTGTGATAACCGTCACCTTTAAAAACTACGGTGTCCTGCTTTCCTTTATACCCACAGTCTTCTCCGATGGGCGGATTGCGCTGCAGGTTTCCCCGCAGATCAGCTCGCTCAGCAGCGCAAATTCGGCCATCGTCTCCGCTTCTGGCTCTTCTGAAGTTCTGGCGGTGCCGTCGCTCAACGTCACGGCGGCTTCCTCAACGGTTATTCTTGGCTCCGGACAGGGTATGGCCATTGCCGGCTTGTTGGAAGACACGACAAACCAGGTGAATAATGGATTGCCTGGTCTGTCGGAGGTTCCGCTTCTCGGCGCTTTGTTCCGTGGTAACGCCTTTCAACGTGAACAGCAGGAATTGGTAATCACGGTCACGCCTTACATCGTAAACCCGGTAGATAATCCGAATTCAATTGCCTCACCTGACGATGGCTGGTCGCCACCAAACGATTTGCAGCGCATCTTGCTTCTGCGGGAGAACGGAACAGATGCGCCAAAAGCTAGCATTCCAGGCGATGCGGGGTTCATGGTGCAATGATGAAGGTGAATATCATGCGGCTCGCCGTTCCCCTGCTTATGCTCTGCCTGGCGGGCTGCCAGGGCGCCTTTAACCCGTTCGACCGTCCGGGTAATTGGGCTGAGACCGGTGCTGCGAACGAGACAATCGCGCAGCAGGTCGCACAAAAATCAGACCTGATCAGCGGGCAGTCCGAACCTGGCGTAAACGGTGTAGTCGCGGTCGGAGGCGTGGAAAAAGCAACCACTGGCGGTACAGCAACAGGCATTCAAACAACGATAACGCCCACCACGGTGGCCAGCTCAATAAACAGCGGCAACTAATGGAGCCTTACAAGTACAAAACAGGAAAGGACGCGACATGAACAGCCAGGGCGCGTTTGGCGGTGCCTCCGAAAGTGGCATTACTGGCCGGCCAGACCGGCTGACGGTTCTCGCCTTCGTAGGCGACCCTGCCAGTGAGCAGGTGTTACGAGATAGCCTTAGCGAGGCGTCCACCGGCGGCATGGATATCCGGCGTGGAACCGTGCGTACCGCTATTGCCGCAATGGCAAAGTTGCCGACGCCTGAAGTTTTGATCGTCGACATCGCCGGAGAAGAGCAGCCCTTGCAGGCGCTAGGCGAACTATCTGATGTGGTCGAGCCCGGCGTGCGGGTGCTGGTGGTTGGGGACAGCGCGGAGGTCGATTTCTATCGCCACATAACCCGTGGCATGGGCGTTATGGAATATCTCTTCAAACCCATAACCCGCGAAGCGGTGGCAAGGCATTTCTCGCCGCTTATCACCCGTAAAGCGCTGGGCCAGGATGCGGCGCGGGGCGGGCGCGTGGTCGTAATCATGGGCGCGCGTGGTGGTGTCGGGGCAACAACGGTAGCGGGAAATCTCGCCTGGCTGCTTGGTGTAACGGCAAAACGGCACACGGTATTCGTAGAGTCAGATATTCATATGGGCTCGGGCGCCTTGCTGCTTGGGGGCAAATCCGGGCCCGGCCTGCGCATGGCCTTAGAAACACCGGACCGGATAGATCCGCTGTTCATCGAACGCGCAGCCCAGCCAGTGGCGGAGCGTCTGCACGCGCTTGCTTCGGAAGAAAAACTTACCGAGCCGATGAATTATGCTCCCGGCGCTGCCCGGAGGCTGATCGAGGCGCTGCGCGTGCGCTACAATTTTATCGTTATGGACGTGCCGTTTTTGCCGATGGCGTGTAACCGAGAGCTTATCGAGTTCGCGCATCATCGTGTGATTGTTATGGACCCGTCGCTTGCCTCCGTGCGAGACACGCTACGCCTGCTTAATCTGCCTAATGGCCCCTGGCAGCCGCAAAGCCCCACAGTGGTGTTAAACCGTCAAGGCCGCCCGGGTGGTTTAACTCGCAAGCAGATTGAGGAAGCGCTGAAAGTTAAAATCGACGTTTCAATTCCGGACATTCCAAAGCAGCTGAACGAAAGCGCTAGCTTTGGGGAGCCAGCGGTTGCGGCCAAAGGCCCGGTACGGCAGGCGATATGGGATTTGTCCAGAGAGATAGGTTTCGTGGCCGGTAGGGACGAAGACGGAGCGGCGATGGTTCGCGCAAGCGGCTCCGTTAATGGCATGTTCAAGATGTTAGGCTTGCAGAAGGGGTAGCTGCGATGACGGAGAGCGTTCCGGTCTTTGGGCGGCGGCAGCGAGAGGAAATTGCGCCAGATCCTTCGCCTGCCGTTGCCGCGTCAGCGGCCTCGCCGCAGCAAAATGAAGTCGTGCGCATTCCGCTCGACACGGGTGCTTCCGTGCGTGCCGAAATCGCAGATCTGCGAAACCTCTGCTTAACCAGGATGGATGCGACCGCCGTGGCGGCACTTGCTCCTGAGCGATTGCTGATCGAAGTAGAACGGCTAATCTCAGACCTCGCGACAGACAAGCGCGTACAACTTAACGGCCGCGAGCAACGCGCTTTGGCGACGGAATTGGTTGACGACATGCTGGGGCTGGGGCCGCTTGAGCCGCTGCTGCTTGATGAATCGATCAACGACATTATGGTGAACGGGCCGGACCACGTTTTTATCGAACGTTCTGGTAAGCTTTTTCAGGTTCCCGTTCGCTTCAGAGACTGGACGCACCTCACAAACATCTGCCAGCGTATTGCCGCTTCCGTCGGGCGTCGTGTGGATGAAGCCAGCCCGATGTGCGACGCGCGCCTTAAAGATGGCTCTCGCGTTAACATTGTGCTGCCGCCTTTGGCGATTGACGGGCCATCCATCTCTATACGTAAATTTTCCAAAAAGCCGATCGACTTTAAAAAACTCATTGAATTTGGCGCCATGACGCCGCCAATTGCCCGCGTGTTGGAAATCGCCGCGCGCTGCCGCCTCAACATCATCGTTTCCGGCGGCACTGGCTCAGGCAAAACGACGATGATGAACGCGCTTTCGCGATTTATCGATTCCACTGAACGTATTGTGACGGTTGAAGATGCCGCCGAACTGCAATTACAGCAGCCACATGTGGTGCGGCTGGAAACCAGGCCACAGAGCCTGGAAGGCAAGGGCGAGGTTACGGCCCGAGACCTTGTTAGAAATGCTTTGCGTATGCGCCCAGACCGCATCATCATCGGCGAAACCCGTGGCGGCGAAGCTTTCGATATGTTGCAAGCCATGAACACAGGCCATGACGGCTCCATGTCCACCATCCACGCCAACAACACCCGTGACGCACTCTCTCGTATTGAGAACATGGTGCAGATGTCCTCAATGGGCCTTACGCCACGCGCTATTAGGCAGCAGATATGTGCCGCCGTTAACATTATTATCCAGGTTGAGCGACAACGAGACGGTGGCCGCCGCGTTATTCAGGTAACTGAAATTGCCGGGATAGAAGGCGAGACACAGCTTTTAAACGATATCTTCAAGCTGGAAATTACCGGCGAGACCCCGAATGGGCGCCTGATTGGCCATTACGAGGTGAGCCGTATCCGGTCATCCTTTACCGAACGGCTGCAATATTATGGGCTGGATCGTGCTTGGATGGCGGCGCTGGAGGACGTATGATTCAGCTTCACCAGCTAATCGTTTTGCTTGTCCTGGTTGTGCTGCTTGCCACGGCCGCGGTAGTCGTGACAATTTGGGTCGTCACCGGGCATGACCGTGAGACGCGGCTCAACCGCAGAATTAAAAATGCGACAGTGTCTGAAGCGCAGCCGATTTCCACGGTTGACGAAGAGCTTAGCCTGGTTCGCACAACATCGCGGACGGAACAGATAAAAGAGCGCGCCGCCGCATGGATTGGCGTGGACTTACAACAGGCCGAAACTTACCCGATAAAATGGTGGCTGGTGCCACCTCTGGCTTTGCTGGCAACGGCAGCAATCATGTGGTTGGCTTCTCACCCGCTGGGGCATCACCAGAAGATATGGTTGATTGTTAAATTTTTTGGTTCGCCATTGCTTTGGTATATGTTGGATCGTTTTGTTTTTAACTGGTTCAAGAACCGCCGTAACTCAAAGCTGATAGAACAATTTCCTGATGCGCTGAATACGATTGTTCGTTGCGTGCGCGTTGGCATACCCATGGGCGAGGCACTGCGTACTGTGGGGGGCGATGCGCAGGAGCCAACGAAGCGGGAGTTTACCATTCTGGCCGACAAGGTAAGCATCGGCATCCCGCTTGATATCGCACTACGTGAACTGGCGGAGCGGATAAAGCTAACCGAATATCAGTTTTTTGCCACGGCCATCACCCTGCAATCACGTTCGGGCGGTGGCATTACTCAGACACTGGAAACGCTGGCGGATGTTATTCGCAAGCGGGTAGCCCTGAAGGCCCGTGGCTATGCGCTCACCGCTGAGGCGCGAATGGGTTCCATGGTGCTCACTGTGCTGCCATTTTTCGCAGGCGGCGTGTTGTTCTGGCTTCAACCCTCATACATCAAAGTTTTGTTCACAACCTCCGGCGGAGAGGCGGTGCTTGGTGCCGCGGCTTTGCTCATGGGCGCAGGTATGGGTGTCATTCAGTTTATGATCAGCAATGTTCTTAAGTAATCAAACACAGATAATCTATGTTTTGCTTGCATTGGTTGGATGCATGGTGCTTCTCGCGGTGGCGGGCGCTGCCTTGGCAAGGGAGGTAGCGCGTTCACAAAAACTGAACAGACGCCTAGATATGGCCATTCATGGCCGCACCCAGGCTGTGGTTGAGGAAATTAAACCCGAAGGCTCACTTTTGCTGCGTGTGGTGTCTTCATTTGGGTTGTTTATCGCTCGCTCCGGCTTGCTTTCCCGCAAAACTTTGCAAGAAATGAGAGCAACGCTGGAAGGGGCAGGATTTCGCGGCGGCAAAGGGCTTGGCCTGTTTATCGGCGCCAAAATCGTGCTCTTTTTTCTTATGCCCACTATTTTGTATTTTTTGCTTAAAAATTTTATGCCGGGAATGCTGGGTTTATGCCTGAAGATAGGCGGTGGCGCGGTTGGTGGAATGTTGTTGCCGGAAATGATCGCGACGAATATTCGTAAACGGCATCTGGATAATGTCGAACGTGGTGTTCCTGACGCTTTGGACATGATGGTGATTTGCGCGGATGCCGGATTGGCATTAGAGGCGGGAATTGCCCGCGTTGCGCAGGAAATTCAGATGTTGAACCCTGATCTCGCCCAGGAATTGATGCAGACATCCCGCGAATTGCAGATTGGCGCAGATATGCGCAGTGTGATGACCGGGCTGGGGCAGCGCACGGGCCTGGAAGTGCTGAAGCGATTGGCGACAACATTGGCCCAGTCGCTACAATTCGGCACACCCTTAACACAGGCTTTGCGCTCTCTCTCGGCGGAACTGCGCGCAGAGGCTCTTGTCAAGTTTGAAGACAGGGCGGGAAAACTGCCGACATTGATGACCCTGCCAATGATTATCTTTATCCTTCCTTGCGTGTTTCTTATTGTTGGTGGTCCCGCCATCCTCAATGTTATGGCCACTCTGCACCGTTGAATAACAAATCAATAGAAGAAGAACTTATGAACCCTTCAGTTTTTGCAAGTTCAGGATATCTCCGCCACAAAGCTTTTTGGCAGGCTGCGCCTGCCATCTTGGTACTTGCGCTTGCGGCTTGCACGCAACCAAATGCGGCGGATAATGCTTCAACAGGAAGTGTTGGTCCAAGCACGCTAAACGTGGCTGACGCAGCGATATCTGGTGGGGATCCAAACATGGCCCTTTCCATCTCCCAGTCAGTACTCAAAGAAGATCCCGACAATGTTGACGCTCTGGTGCACGAGGGTGATGCTTATTATGCGCTAGATCGTTGCCTGCCAGCGCAGGCTGCTTACCAAACTGCTTTGCAATACAACGCAAAATCCAGCCCCGCTGAAACTGGCCTTGGACGGTGCCTGTTGAAATCAGACCCCGCCGATGCCGAAAAGGCATTTATGGCGGCGGTGGCGGCAGACCCAGGCAATGGTGCCGCCTGGAGCGATATAGGCGTCGCGCGCGATTTGCAGGGCAATTTCCAGGGTGCTGTGCAACCGTACCAGCAATCCATCCTCATCAACCCGGGCAGTGTGGCGACTGTTGTAAACCTTGGTTTGTCACTGGCGCTTTCTGGCCATGGTGCTGAGGCGCTGCAATATCTTGGCCCGCTCGCCACGGGCCAAAATGCGACGCCAAAAATCCGCGAGGATTACGCAGCCGCACTCATCGCGGCTGGCAATGACGATCAAGCAAGAGCGATTCTGTCGGTTGATTTGCCGCCCGACCAGGTGCAACAGGCTATGGATGGTTTCTCGGCGTTGATCGCGAATTCTATCTCTAACCCTGCGCCGCCGCCGCCGTCCGCCCCCACGCAGCCCGTCATCGTCACGCCGCAAGTGAGTACGATGCCAACGCCGCTCGCCACAAACGCACCAGCACCTTTGGTGTCGCCCCCAGCGGTCGCGCCAGCACAGGTTCCGGCACCAGCTCCCACGCCGCCTCCGGTTAGCGGTGATCCTAATGCTGCCTATACCGGCCCATCTCCTATTCCCGGCGCGGTATCATCCTCCACGCCTGGGCCCATTGCTGCGCCGCCCGTAACGCCCGTGCCTGCCCCATCGCCAACTGCCGCTATTGCAACGCCAGTGCTGGTGGCTTCAAGCGCATCGGGTCAGTTTGCTGTTCAGTTAGGAGCCTTAAACACTTCAGACGCAGCAAAAGACCAATGGGGCAAGATGTCCGCCACGGCACCAACCCTGTTCCAGGGCAAATCCCCGGACATTCGTGAGGCTGAAGTTAAGGGGCAGACATATTACCGCCTGCGGGTGAACGGCTTCTCATCAGATGTAGACGCCGCGCGGTTCTGTGGAGAAGTTTCTGCCGCGGGCTATGCCTGCACGGTCGCAAATTTTTAAAAAACTTTGGGCTCCGCCAACAATAACGGAGCCCAAACTTGCTTTAGCTGCCGCCCCCGGTGGGAGAGCCAGGGCTGGTTGAAGTGCTGGGTGTATGATTGCTAGGCGTGCTGCTGGTGCCGTTCATTCCGCCTGTGGTGCCCATACCCGAACCACCTGAACCCATGGCGCCGTTGCCCGTGCTGCTTGAACCCGACGTTATTACAGTTGAGCCAGGTATACCTGCGCCATTTGTGCCGGTGCTAGCTGAACCCATCGAATTCGTACCATTCATGCCGCCATTGGCAGTACCACTCATTGTACTTGTACCAGACGCAGTACCTGTGCCGGACGCACCACCGGAAGCGGATTGCGCGAAAGCCGGTGCATATGCGCCAAGTGCTACAATGCAAGCAGTGGCCGTTAAAATGCGTTTCATCCTGTAATCTCCATTATTCTGGATAACCGGCGTCACCGGCTTACAGGAACATGGGGCGGCTGCCCCCATGTTGCATGACGAGAAGCTGAACAATGAGACGGGCAAATTATGCCCGTTCATTAAATTACGAGGAGGCCGCGCGGATACGCTGGAGCGCCTCATCTTTGCCCAGCGCGATAAGCGTTGCATCAATGCCAGGGCTGGTCGTGCTGCCAGTAAGGGCGGCGCGCAACGGCTGCGCCACCTGTCCCAATTTTCGCCCTTCCGTTTCGGCGAAACTGCGCAACGCGGCGTCAATCGCCTCAGCCTCGAAGGACGTATTTTCCATAACGCCCAACAGCCGCGCCAGCATCTCCTTGTTTTCAAGTGTCAGCAGCGCCTCTGCCTTTGGCTCGAAGGGCAGGGGCACCTCGCGCGCCAGAAACGCAGATGATGCAGTTAATTCCTCAAGCGTTTTCGCACGCTCCTTCAGCCCCGGCATCAGATGCAGAATACGCTGCATCGCCGCCGTGCTTACCGTAAGATCCGCTTTCGCCAGGCGCTCCACCACATCGTCGCGCAAACGGGCATCATTAGCCAGGCGCAGCCACATGCCGTTCATGTGCGTCAGCTTGGCATAATCCATACGGCTGGCCGCGCGGCCCACGCCTTCCAGCGTGAAAAGTTTAATCTGCTCATCCCGGCTTAGGAATTCTGCATCGCCATGGCCCCAGCCCAGGCGCAGCAGATAATTACACAACGCCTCCGGCAAAAAGCCCTGTTCACGGAATTCCAGAATACTCACAGCGCCATGGCGTTTGGAAAGCTTCGCCCCGTCCGCGCCATGAATTAACGGAATATGCGCGAATTTTGGTTTTTCCCAGCCCATGGCATCGTAAATCTGAATCTGCCGGAACGTATTGGTGAGATGGTCGTCGCCACGAATCACATGGGTGATATCCATGTCATGATCATCGCAGACCACCGCATGCAGATATGTCGGCGTGCCGTCTGAGCGAAGGATGATCATGTCATCCATCTCGGCGTTCTTCACCCGCACTTCACCTTGCACCAGATCCTTCAAAACCACCTCGCCCTCGCGCGGCGCGCGCAGGCGAATGGCGGGCTTAACACCTTCCGGCGCTTCGGAAGGGTCGCGGTCGCGCCAGCGTCCGTCGTAACGGGGAGCGCGTTTTTCCGCCATCGCGGTCTCGCGCATCTGCGTCAGCTCCTCGGGCGTGCAATAGCATTTATACGCCTTGCCTTCGGCCAGAAGTTGCATCGCCACTTCCACATGGCGCGGTTCGTTCTTGGTCTGGAAAACGGGTGTTTCATCGGCCCTTAAGTCCAGCCATTCCAGCCCATCCAGAATCACTTGCACGGCTTCCTGTGTGGAGCGTGCCTTGTCCGTATCCTCGATGCGGATCAAAAATTCCCCGCCATGGTGCCGGGCGAAGAGGTAGTTGAAGAGTGCCGTGCGGGCGCCGCCAATATGCAGCAAGCCTGTGGGGGAGGGGGCAAAGCGGGTACGGACTTTCATGGCTCGCCTGTTACTCTTTTGCGCCGAATTGTGCCAGCGGGCGAACAAGGTTAACGTCCGGTAACAACCGGAGGTGGTGTTGCGGTCAAGCTGGTTCGCGCGGTGGATGGAGGCGGAACAAGGGCGCTTCTTCCTGCTTCTGCCCATCGCCATGGGGGCAGCGATTCTCATTTATTTTGCACTGCCAATGGAGCCACCTATCTGGCTCGGGACGCTTGCCCTCGCGAGTTCCGGCGTGGCGCTGGCAGCGGGCTGGCGCCACCCTTATTGGCGGTTTTTCGGCTTCCTGCTTTTGGCGGCGTCGCTTGGCTTTGCCAGGGCGGAATGGCGCACGGCCTTATTGCCACCGCTGGTAAGCGTGCCGGGTGGTGTATCCAGCCTTTCCGGTTTCGTAGCACGGGTGGAGCCGTTGCCCAGCGGTGCCAGGGTGTTGTTACGCGCCCCGCGCATTGCCTACGGCCCAACTCTGCGCCGCGAGGTGCGGATTAAACTGAAGCCAGGAGACGCCCTGCCGCGTAGCGGGGCGCTGGTGAAATGCTACGCCCTGCTATTCGCGCCGGAGCGCCCGGCCTATCCCAGCGGGTGGGACCAGGGGCGGGATTATTACTTCTCCAACATCGCCGCGGTTGGAGCGGCGGTCACGCCGCTTAAGCTTATCCGCCCCGCCCCGCCGAACCGCCTGAACGATACGCTTCAGGCCTTGCGGGCGAATATTTC
>JAGWIL010000304.1 GCA_028866335.1 Rhodospirillales bacterium | reverse complement strand
ATGGTGGCCGGGCTGAGCGCCTCGCCATTGATGCCCACCGCGTCGCCCTGGCTGAAATCGATGGTGATTTCGGTGGCTACATCAGGTGCGGCCTCCGGCGAGATGGTGCGCTGATAGACGATCTCATCCGGCCCGATGGCGGGGTCTTCGAGGATTTTGCCCTCAGAAGATGAGTGCAGCAGGTTCGCATCCACCGAGAACGGGGCTTCGCCGCGCTTGTCCTTGGTGATGGGAATCTGGTTGATTTCGGCATATTCCAGCAGGCGGGTGCGGCTGGTGAGGTCCCATTCGCGCCAGGGGGCGATGACGCGGATGTTGGGGTTGAGCGCGTAATAGCCAAGCTCGAAGCGCACCTGGTCGTTGCCCTTGCCGGTGGCACCGTGGGAAACAGCATCCGCGCCGACCATCTCGGCGATCTCGATCTGCCGCTGGGCGATGAGCGGGCGGGCGATGGAGGTGCCCAGCAGATACTGGCCCTCATACAGCGCATTGGCGCGGAACATCGGGAAGACGAAATCCTTCACGAAGGTCTCGCGCAGATCCTCGACGAAGATTTCCTTGATGCCGAACATCTCGGCCTTCTTGCGGGCGGGTTCCAGCTCCTCCCCCTGGCCAAGATCAGCCGTGAAGGTCACCACCTCGCATTTATAGGTGTTCTGCAGCCAGCGGAGAATGACGGAAGTGTCCAGACCACCGGAATAGGCCAGGACGACTTTTTTGATCTTCTGTTCCATGCTCGCGGCTTATTACGCCGCGCGGCCAATGCCAAGGGAGGCCCAGCTTTTTCCTAAGGCTTGCCAGAATAATTTCAGGCCCGTGGCCTGTTGGGCGAGGTAGGAGCCGGTGGCCAGGGCCTCAGGTGCCCGGGCATCGCCGGTGGGCAGGTATTCATCGCGGAAATCGGCGCTGCGGAAAATAATGTCCCAGATCGGGAACACCGAGGCGTAATTGCAGCTATGCCGCCCGGCGGCGCGCAGGCCATGGTGGAAGCGGTGAAAGCGCGGCGAGACGATCAGCCATTCCAGCGGCCCGAAGGAAAGCCGGATATTGGCGTGGCTGAGGCTTTCGATGAATTTCAGCGCCAGCACCAGCAGCGGGAATTGCAGCGGCGGAATGCCGATGATGAGGCCGATGACGAAGAACCAGAGAAAGCTGATGGTGTCATCGAGCAAATGGTTCCGGTCGTCGGACCAGAAGCTCATCTGCCGTTGGGCGTGGTGTAAAGCGTGCAGCGCGTACCACCAGCGGAAGGAATGCGAGAGCCGGTGGCGCCAGTAATCGGCGAAATCCAGGATGAGCGCGTAGATGAGGAAGGTGAGGACCGGGCGGCCGAGCAGAAACGGCACCAGGCTTTCCAGCGTGGGGGGAATGAAGCCGCGCTCCACCAGAAAGCCGGTGGACCAGGTTTGCACCTGGTAGAAGAGCACGAAGGTGACGATGGGCACCACGCCGACGCGGTTGAGCAGCGTGTAGAACACGTCTACCGCTACCGTTTTCTTGTCAGCCCAGTGCTCAACGGGGCGCCAGTGCTCCAGCGGCAGGCAGACGGCATAGGTGAGCAGCACCGCGAACAGGCCGTAAACGCAGACGAGGCACCAGTCGAACGCCAGATCGTCCCACGCCATCCAGTGGAAATAATACAGCACCGGCAGCACCGCCCATTGGTCCATATTGCCAGCGATGATGGAGAAAAGACGGTCAAGACTCTGCATGGTTGCGGCCTGTAGCGGTGGCGGTTAGCGCCGCGGCGCCACAGCGAATATAGGCGCTTCCGGCGGACTTTACGAGCTCTAACGCAGCCGTTCCGCCGTCACCTGGCCTTTCTGGCGCAGCATGGTGCTTAGGAAAATGCCGTGCGGGGAGCGCCCGACCGGGATGGTGGTGTAATCGCCGCTTTCAGGATCCAGCACCGCCACGGCTTCGGCAAAGCGCAGGGCCACCCAGATTTTACCATCCGGGGCGATGGCGATGTCATCCGGCCCGCCGGGAAGCGGGTAGGTACGGATGGGTTTCAGCGTAATCGGGTCTAGTGCGGTGAGCGAGGTTTGGCCTGGCCCGCGATTGGAGACGTAGAGAATGTGCCGCTGCTCATCCAGAAAGATGTTATGGGCACCATCCCCGGTTTTTTGCCAGCGGGTGATGGCACCTGAGATCGGCTCGATTTCCACCACGCCGCCTTCGCCCATGATGCAGACCAGCACCCGGCCATTGAGCCACAGCACGCCAGCCGGGGTGGTGCCCGCCTTCACGCGCCAGCGTTCGGTCATGGTGGTCAGGTCCAGCGAGACCAGCGTGTTGGAATTCTGCATGGAGTTGAAGGACCAGCGCGAATCCGGCGAGAAATCCAGATGGCTCGGCCAGCGGCCAGGCTTGAAACGCTTCACCAGCTCCAGCGTGGCACCGTCATATACATCGACGAAATCCAGCCGCAGCGCGTTGGCCATGAAATAGCGATTATCTGGCGTGAAGCCGATCTGATAGGGGTCGGCGATGCGTTTAATGCCCAGCGGCGCGCCGGTGCTGGGGTTGTACATGAACACCGCATTGCCCGAGGCATCGGCTACCAGAAGCTGGGAGCGGTCAGGTGTCAGCGCCCAGTGGCTGGGCTCGCGGTA
>JAGWIL010000303.1 GCA_028866335.1 Rhodospirillales bacterium | reverse complement strand
GGTCGATCTTGAGATCGATCATGCGCGGGTAGAGGCTGTGCAGGCGCTCCAGCGCCGCACTCACCTTCAACCGGGATCCGGTGGCCCCGGCCGCGCCTTGCAGCTCGTTCGTCAAGCGGCCTTCTTGTTCGCCGTGGCGAGCGAGATGATGCGCGCCAGCGTGGCGGTAAGCTCCCCGCGCTTCACCACCATGTCGATCATGCCGTGTTGGTGCAGATATTCAGCGCGCTGGAAGCCCTCGGGCAGTTTTTCGCGCACGGTTTGCTCGATAACCCGCGCGCCCGCGAAGCCGATGAGCGTGCCGGGCTCGGCGATCTGGATATCGCCCAGCATGGCGAAGGAGGCGGTGACGCCGCCGGTGGTTGGGTCTGTCAGCACCACGATGTAAGGCAGCCCGGCTTCCTTCACCATCTGGCTGGCGATGATGGAACGGGGCATCTGCATGAGGCTGATCGCCCCTTCCTGCATCCGCGCCCCGCCGGAGGAGGTGTAGACGATGAGGGGAGCGGCTTGCAGCACCGCGAGGCGCGCGGCGGCCACCAGGCCCTCCCCCACGGCGGAGCCCATGGAGCCGCCCATGAACTCGAATGACATCGCGGCAACCACAGTATCATGCCCGCCGACGGTGCCGTGGGCGACGAGGATGGCGTCGTCCTGCTTGGTTTTGTCCCGCGCGTCCTTCATCCGGTCCGCGTAGCGCTTCTGGTCCCGGAATTTGAGCGGGTCTGGGGTGGCTTTCGGCAGCTCGATACGGGTGAATTGGCCATCATCGAAGGTCCAGGACAGCCGGTCCTGCGCAGTGGCGCGCATGTGGTGGCCGCAATGCGGACAGACTTTTTTGCCCGCTTCCAGCTCGGTATGGAAGATCATCTGCTGGCAGGAGGGGCATTGATGCCAGAGATTATCCGGCACCTCCTTGCGGCCAAGCAGGGTGCGGATTTTGGGGCGGACGAATGCGGTGAGCCAGCTCATGGCGGGGATTTAGCCGGTTTGAGGGGGGAAGGGAAGGTTTGGGGGTGGGTGTGTGGGGCTGCTCATCAGTCGATATGAGCGTTAATGTCCATCTTCTGATACATTTTTGCCCAAGGAGGCAGTGTGGGATGAAAATGCGTGAAGGCTTTAAGGAGGTTGGTTTTCTAAGCCGTCAGGCCAAACTTGAAAGGCATTTTATAGAGAACAATAGTAGGGAATGGTTTGAGCTATCCTGCGATCTGAACGCATTGATGATGCGGATAGCGGATTTCGCCATCGGCAATGGTCAAGGACATAATTGGACACCCAGGGCGGTGGCCATCCGTTTGTTGTTGCGGACCTCTGAAACCTTCCAAGGGATTATTTTGTTGTTGGAGCGAGGGATGGTATCTCCGGCTACCGCTCTGGCGCGTACAATCGTAGAAAATTCATTCTGTTCCGCTGCCCTTTTAAAACAACCGAATGAAGTCATCAAAATGTTGCGCGAAGATTCGGAGCATAGCCGAAAACAGCAAGGAAAATTTATTTACGAGAATCAATTGGGGGATGATTCTTCGATGCTGCCGAAGCTTAAGGAGGCCATAGATTCGATGGAAAAAAAGCTTCGGATCGAATGGAAGGAAATGGCAAAAAAAGGAGGCATGTTGGTACAATATCTACAGTATTTACATCTTTCCGATTCTGCTCTTCATGCCTCAGCATCCTCTCTTGATCGATACATAAAGCGCGAGCCGGGTTCCGACGCCTGGAATTATCAGATGGGGGCAGGTTTGCCTCATGAGATAGATAAAGCTTTTCATAACGCAACGCTTGCCGCGATACCCGTGGCTATTGTAGCAACGAAATTAGCTCAAGATTCAAAAGGGAATTCTGCCCTGCACGCTTTATCTGAACGTTTCTCGATACTTCAGCAGAAATTTTCTGATTGAACGCGGGTAAGCTTACGCTTGTTGTTCTTCTGTCAATCTAACTACCGCCCAGCCTCCAGTCTCCGCCACCACGGGGTCAGCATCCGTCGCCAATTGTTCCGCAACTTGTAAATGGTCCGGGTTGCCGCTGTTGCCGATGGCGATGGCGACATTGCGGAGAAATCTGTTCCGGCCGATGCGTTTTATGGGGGAGCCGGAGAATTTTTGCCGGAAAGCGGCATCGTCCAGCATTGCGAGTTCCGCCAGCAGAGGCGCGGTTAAATCCTCTCTCGCGACCAGTTTCAACTCCCGCCCCGCCACCGCAAATTTGTTCCACGGGCAGACGGCCAGGCAATCATCGCAGCCGTAAATCCGGTTGCCGATGGCGGCGCGGAATTCCTCGGGGATTGGGCCATCATGTTCGATGGTGAGGTAGGAGATGCAGCGCCGTGCATCGAGTTTATATGGTGCGGGAAAGGCTTGCGTGGGGCAGGCGGTTTGGCAAGCAGTGCAACTGCCGCATAAATCGCGCGCCGGTGCATCTGGCGTTAAATCCAGCGTGGTATAGATTTCCCCCAGGAACAGCCAGGACCCATGGGCACGGGAGACGAGGTTGGTGTGCTTGCCCTGCCAGCCCAGCCCGGCTTGTTCGGCCAGCGGTTTTTCCATAACCGGAGCAGTATCCACAAACACTTTCACGCCCTCGCCTTGTGCAGCGATGAACTGTGCCAGGTGTTTCA
>JAGWIL010000302.1 GCA_028866335.1 Rhodospirillales bacterium | reverse complement strand
AAAACATTCCTGCCATCCAGGCGGTGAAGCAAATAATATGCAGCGCCAAAAACCAATGGAAAAACGGTAACAGGCCAGAATATGTCATGCCAGCACCTCAAAAATTTCATCCAACCGGGTAAACACTGCCTTCGCACCTTCCGCCAGCAGGGCTTCACCATCGCCATGCGGGGCAAAACCATAACACTCCATGCCAGCAGCCACCGCGCCGCGTGTGCCCAGCCTGCTATCTTCCAAAACAATGCAGCGTTCCGGCGGAGTTTTGGCCGATGCGGCGGCCGCCAGAAACACATCCGGCGCTGGTTTCGCCCTGCCACCCTTCGCAATCACGCTGGCGGCGGAAACACATCGCCCCTTGGTTAAATCCGTCAGCCCGCAACGGGAAAATTTCACCGCCATCTCCTCGTCGGAAGAGTTTGAGGCCACGCGCCAATCAAATCCCATCGCCGTCACGCGCTTCAGCATTTCATCCGCACCCGGAATCAGGGTTGCCTCCACCGCTAAGGCTTCAAGCAGCTTATCCGCCATGCCGCGCCGCCAGTCCTCCGGCAGCAACTTCCCAAGCCGCGCCTCAATCATCGGCTGCATATCGGAAATATTCATGCCCAGAAAATGCCGCATCGCATCCTGGGCATCCATCGCCCAGCCCAGATCCGTCATCTCCTGCGCCACCACGCGGGAGGCTACAATTTCACTATCGATCAGCACACCATCACAATCGAAAATAATCAGCTCAGGCGGCACTCAGTCTCTCCCATGCCAGGGGCAATTTTTATGCTCGCCGCAAGCCCCGCCACCACGGCATAAACCGGCCTCAGGTACGCGGCGCACAATCTCCGCCATGGCGCGGATAAAATCCGGGTCATCATTGGCCACTTTGGCGCGCACATAAAGCGGCACACCGGCGGTTTCCGCCACATGCCGGTTTTCAATATCCAGCTCCACCAGGGTTTCGATATGGTCGGAGACAAACGCGATCGGCACAATCACCAAACCAACTTTATCAGCCCCAGCCTTCTCAATCGCTTGGATGGTGCTCGGCTCCAACCATTTCTGCGGTGTCGCGCGGGATTGATAGCAAACCTGCCACTCCACCTTGGTATCCGCCAGGCGTTTCATCACCGCCGCACTCGTCGCCTCAATCTGCGCCTGATAGGGGTCGCCCGCCTTCACAATGCTCTCCGGCAAACCATGCGCCGAAAACAACACCCGCAACGCCAAACCCGGCTTCTGCGCCATCGCATCCTCAATCGCCTCACGCACCAGCGCCGCACTGGCCGCCACATAGGCCGGGTCATCAAACCAGCAGCAAACCGTCGCCACTTTCACCACCAATCCCGCCTCGGCGGCGGCCTCGCGCCAATCGCTCAGAGAAGACCCCGTCGTGGTGGTGGAAAATTGTGGGTAGAGCGGCAGCAGTACAACCCTGTCCGGTGCCCAGGCTTTCACCTCGCGCATCGTCTCCCGCGCAAACGGGTGCCAATAGCGCATGGCGATAAAGCAGCGATAATCCGGCCCCAGAACCGCCTCCAGCGCGCTTGCCTGGCCTTGCGTCAGCTCCAGCAGAGGGGATTTGCCGCCCATCAACTGATAATTCGCATAAGCCGCCTTGGCGGAAGACGCCGCAATCAACCGCGAAAGCCAAAGCCTGATAAACCAAGGGGCGCGGATAATCGCCTTATCCGAAAATAAATTCACCCTGAACGGTTTTATCGCCGCCGCATTATCCGGCCCGCCAAGGTTAAACAGAACAATTGCCGTTCTCATCCTTGCCTCACCAGTTCAACCAGCCGTTTTACATGCGCCTCCGGCACGTCCGGGGTAATGCCATGTCCGAGATTGAATATATGCGGGTGCCCCCGCATTTCATCCAGCAAGCCCCTCACAGCCGCCTCCAGCGCCTTCCCCCCCAGCTTCAGCAGCAGCGGGTCCAAATTCCCCTGCAACACCATCCCCGGCGGGCATACAGCCCTTGCTGCGGCAATGCCCGTCACACTATCCAGCCCCAGCGCATCCACACCGGCATCCCGGGCATATTCAGCCAGCATCAGCCCCGCCAGACGTGGAAACCCGATAATCTTCACCTCTGGGTGCCGGGCCTTCAGCGCCGCACAAATCCGCCGGTTCGGCTCAATCACAAATTCCCTGAACTGTCCGGGTGGAAAAATCCCAGCCCAGCTTTCAAACAGCATCACAGAATCCGCCCCAGCGTCTATCTGCGCTGAAAGATATCCGATCGTGGCTTCCACCAGCACCGCCAGAACATCCCGCACAAAACCCGGATTTTCATAGCCAAGCTGCCGGGTGCGCCCAAATCCGCCACCTTGGCCATCCAGCATATAACACGCCACCGTCGCCGGGCCGCCGGCAAAGCCGATCAACGCTGTCTCTTTGGGCAGAGAGCTACGCAACCGGCTCACCGTCTCAATCACCGGCGCATAAACCCCCGCCGCGCGGCCGGGCATCAATAAACGCACATCCTCAAGCGGCGGCAATCTTGGCCCCTCGCCCTCGGCAAAGCGTAACCCCTGCCCCAAAGCCATCGGCAAGATCAAAATATCAGAAAACAATATCGCCGCGTCGAACCCGAATTTCCTGATCGGTTGCAGCGTCACTTCCTCAGCC
>JAGWIL010000301.1 GCA_028866335.1 Rhodospirillales bacterium | reverse complement strand
ATTGCCCAGGGTGCAGCGTTGGAAGGGCTGGAGGGCGTGCACAGGCTGGAACGCTTCATCGAAAAACCCGATGCCGCCCGCGCCGCCGCCATGCTGGAACAAGGCGGCCATCTCTGGAATTCTGGCATGTTTGTGTTCCGGGCGGATGTGCTGATCGAGGAAATGCAGCTCCACGCACCGGATGTTCTTAAAGCCGCCCGTGCCGCCGTTTCCGGGCGCAAAACAGACCTCGATTTCATCCGGCTGGACGAAGCTGCCTTCGCCGCCGCGCCTGATATCTCCATCGACTACGCGATCGCCGAGAAAACCAGCAAGGCCGCCGTGGTGCCTGCGTCCCTCGGCTGGTCGGATGTCGGCTCCTGGTCTGCCCTGGCGGAGATCGCCCCGCGCGACGCCGCAGGCAATTTCGCCCAGGGTGATGTAGTGCTGGAGGGTGCCAGCAATTGCTATGCGCGTTCAGATGGTATGCTCACCGCCCTGCTGGGGGTGCAGGACCTCGTGGTCGTCACCACCCAGGACGCCGTGCTGGTAGCGCATAAAAGCGAGGCGCAGAACGTTAAAAAAATAGTCGATAAGCTGAAGGCCCAGAAGCGGCTGGAAGCCGAGAGCCATAACCGCACCTACCGGCCCTGGGGGTTTTATGAAAGCCTGATTCAGGGTGATCGTTTTCAGGTGAAGCGCATTGTTGTGTGGCCGGGCCGCCAGCTCTCGCTGCAAAAACATTTCCATCGCGCTGAGCATTGGGTGGTGGTGGCGGGCTCCGCCCTCGTCACCCGCAATGAGGAGCAGATTCTCCTACGGGAAAACGAGAGCGTTTATTTACCGCTTGGCTGTGTCCACCGGCTGGACAACCCCGGCAAAATCCCCCTCACCCTCATCGAGGTGCAGTCCGGCGCATATCTCGGCGAGGATGATATTGTGCGGCTCGAAGATAATTACGGAAGAAATTAAGCGCCCGCCTCTTCCGGCGTCTTCAAAGCGAGCGATAACGCGTGCATCCCGCCGGAAAATTCTTCCGCCAGCGCCTCGTTCACCGCGCGTTGGCGCGCCACGCGGGAAAGCCCTGCAAACGCGGCGGAAACCATCGCCACTTTGTAATGCGTTTCACCTGCCGGCAGGCCCTGGCGCCCGGCATGGTTGGCATGGCGGCGGCTTTCATCCTCAATCTCCAGCACGGAAGGCTGAAACGCCGCTTCCAGTGTGGCCTGCATCCGCTCAACCCGGTTCGTCATCGTCAACTCCATCATCTGTCCCGCGCCATGTGCATAACAGCGCAAAGGGTTGTTGCCGCGCGGCGCGCGAACGCGCACATTAGGCGCATGATTTCGTCCGACGACAAGCCGCAAAACAGGCGCCGCGCCTATGCGCCAGACCCAGCCGCCCCCGGCCAGCCATGCGAAAGCCCCGGCTGCGCGCTGGCGGGCGAATACCGCGCGCCCAAATCCCGCACGGCGCTGCGCGAATTTCACTGGTTCTGCCTGGAGCATGTGCGGGCCTTCAATGCCTCTTGGGATTACTACAAGGGCATGTCTGCGGATGAAATCGAGGCCGCAACCCGTGCCGATTCCTCCTGGCAGCGCCCCACCTGGCCGCTTGGCCAGAACGGCAAGGCGGCCCGGCTGGAAGAGGCGGTTGAAGCCGAGCTGAACGCCTTTGCCTTCGGCAAGCGCCCGCAGAAACCCGCCACGCACGGTGCCCCGCCTGAACTGCGCGAGCCCTTGCAGGTGCTCAGCCTGTCCTGGCCGGTGACATTGGACGTGGTGAAAACCCGCTATAAAGAGCTGGTGAAGCGCCACCACCCGGATGCCAACCATGGCGACCGCAAAGCCGAAGAGATTTTAAAGACCATCAACCTTGCTTACGCGGCCCTGCGTGGCAAACTAACCCCATCCCGGCAATCGGGAGTGCCAGCCTCGGCCCCTTAAGGGCTTCCAGCACAGAGCCCCCTGCGCCGAGGCGCGATTGATAGGAATTGAGTGAATGAACGACGCCGTGACGACCCAAGCCCGCCCCCTGCCGACCTCGGCGATCGACCTGCCGGATATCACGGTAAAGGTGAAAGACGTCTTCGGCTTCGAATCAGACCTCGAAGTGCCTGCTTTCTCTGCCCGCACCGAGCATGTGCCCGAAATCGACAAATCCTATAAGTTCGACCGCGAGACCACCCTCGCCATTCTGGCCGGGTTCGCCTTCAATCGCCGCGTCATGGTGCAGGGCTATCACGGCACCGGCAAATCCACGCATATCGAGCAGGTGGCCGCCCGGCTCAACTGGCCCTGTATCCGCGTCAATCTGGACAGCCATATCAGCCGTATCGACCTCGTCGGCAAAGACGCGATCGTGCTGAAGGACGGCAAGCAGGTCACCGAATTCCGCGAAGGCATTCTGCCCTGGGCGCTGCAACATGCCTGCGCCCTGGTGTTCGATGAATATGATGCCGGCCGCCCGGATGTGATGTTCGTCATCCAGCGCGTGCTGGAGGTTGAAGGCAAACTCACCCTGCTTGACCAGAACCGCGTCATCCGCCCGCACCCGGCCTTCCGGCTGTTCGCCACCGCCAACACGGTTGGTTTGGGCGACACCACGGGGCTTTATCACGGCACCCAGCAGATCAACCAAGGCCAGATGGACCGCTGGAACGTCGT
>JAGWIL010000300.1 GCA_028866335.1 Rhodospirillales bacterium | reverse complement strand
ATTATCGCGCCATTTACGGCGGGCAGCATCACCGAGGCTGAGCTGCTGGAGATGTGCCACCAAGCCTATGCGGGCTTTGCGCATAAAGCGATTGTGCCGCTGGTGCAGGTGGACACCAACCTCTACGCGCTGGAATTGTTCCACGGCCCGACCTTGGCCTTCAAGGACATGGCGCTGCAACTGGTCGGGCATCTGTTTGAGCATGTGTTGGCCCAGCGTGGCGAGAAGGTGCGGATTGTCGGCGCGACCTCGGGCGATACCGGCTCCGCCGCCATCGAGGCCGTGGCCGGACGCCAGAATATCGACATCACCATTTTGCACCCCGAGGGCAAGACCTCCGAAGTGCAGCGCCGCCAGATGACCAGCGTGAAGGCCGATAACGTGCTGAACATCGCGGTTGCGGGCAATTTCGACGATTGCCAGGATCTGGTGAAGGCGATGTTCGCGGATGCGCCGTTCCGCAAGGAGATGAACCTCTCGGCGGTGAATTCCATCAATTTCGCCCGCATCGCGGCGCAAATTCCCTATTATGTTTACGCCGCGCTGAATTTGGGGGCACCGGAACGGGAAGTGGCGGTGGCGGTGCCCACCGGCAATTTCGGGAACATATTGGCGGCCTGGGCGGCGAAACAGATGGGCCTGCCCATCGCCAAATTCATCGTGGCGAGCAACCGCAACGATATTCTGGTCCGCTTCCTGGACGCCAACGACATGAGTGTGCAGGGCGTGGAGCCCAGCCTCTCGCCTTCCATGGATATCGGCGTCAGCTCCAATTTCGAGCGGCTTTTGTTCGAATTTTTAGGCCGGGATGCGGCACTGACAGCGCAAACCATGGCGGATTTCCGCGCCAGCGGCAAAATGAGCGTTGCCGGGCCGGTCTGGGAGTCCATCCGTGAGCAATTCCAGGGCTACCGGCTGGATGACGAGGCGACGCTGAGAGAAATTGCCCGGTTCTGGCGGGAAAGCGCGTATCTGGCGGACCCGCATAGCGTGATTGGCCTGGCGGCGGGGCGGGATTGCGGGCCGGTGGGAATGCCAGTGATTGCGGCGGCCACCGCGCACCCGGCCAAATTCCCCGATGCCATCGAAAAAGCGGTGGGCGTGCGCCCACCCCTACCACCGCATCTTTCCGACCTATATGACAGGGAAGAGATTTTCACCCGCGCCCCGGCCGATCTCGCCGCGATCGAAACCCTGGTGCGGAATTTTGCGAACAGGAACAAAAATGCCTGAACAGGTTTCCATTACCACTCTTCCTTCCGGCCTTGTGGTGCTGACCGAGCGCATGGACCGGGTTGAGACAGTGTCTTTCGGCGCTTATGTAGGCGCTGGCACCCGCCATGAGACCGCCGCCGAGAACGGCGTGGCGCATTTTCTGGAACACATGGCCTTTAAAGGCACTGAGCGGCGTTCAGCCGCGGATATCGCCGAGGCGATCGAGAATGTCGGCGGGCATATCAACGCCTATACCTCCCGTGAGCAGACGGCCTATTATGTGAAGCTGCTGAAGGAAGATTTGGCCTTGGGGGCCGATATCATCGGCGATATCCTCTGCCATTCCAGTTTTGAGCCGGAAGAGCTGGAGCGCGAACGGGGCGTGATTTTGCAGGAGATCGGCCAGGCGAACGACACCCCGGACGACATTATTTTCGACCATTTCCAGACCGCCGCCTACCCCAGCCAGCCGATGGGCCGCCCCGTGCTGGGGACCGAGCAGATTATCCGCACCATGAAGCGCGAGGCGCTGCCGGGCTTCATGAGCCAGCATTACACGCCGGATAACATGGTGATCGCCGCCTCTGGCAATTTGTATCATGAGCAGGTGGTGGAACTGGCGGCGAAGCATTTTGCCGATCTGCCACGTGCCGAGCGCCATGCGCCCATGGCCGCCGATTACATGGGCGGCGAATACCGGGAGTTACGCGACCTCGACCAGGCGCATATCGTGCTAGGGTTTGATTCTCCCGCTTACGGCGAAGCGGATTACTACCCCGCCATGCTGCTTTCCACCCTGCTGGGGGGTGGGATGTCTTCCCGGCTGTTTCAGGAAATCCGCGAGAAGCGCGGGTTGGTTTATTCCATCTATAGCTTCACCGCCCCGGCGGAGGATGGCGGGCTGTTCGGCATTTACGCGGGCACGGGTGAATCCGAGGCCGCCGAGCTGATCCCCGTCACGCTGGAGGAGCTGGAGAAAGTGCAGCGTGCGGTGAGCGAGGCGGAGCTGAACCGCGCGCGGGCGCAGCTAAAGGCCGGGTTGCTGATGAGCCTGGAGAGCACCGGCAGCCGCTGCGAGCAGCTTGCCCGGCAATGGCAGGTGTTTGGCCGGATTATTCCGGTTGCCGAGACGGTGGCGAAGATAAACGCCGTGACGGTGGAGGATATTTGCGCGGCGGGCACCAAGATTTTCCGCCAGAAGCCCACTCTGGCCACCATTGGCCCGGTGGCGCAGGTGCCGAAATTCTCTTCGATCATCGACCGGCTGGCGGCGTGAGCGCGCTGACGGATGCTGCCACCGCCTTACTGGCGGCGGCCAAACGTGCTGGTGCGGAGGTGGCCGAGGTGGGGCTTTATGAAGGCACTTCCGTTGGCATTCAGCGCCGCCTGCGCAAGATTGAGGAAACCGAGCGCGCCGAGACCACCGAGCTT
>JAGWIL010000299.1 GCA_028866335.1 Rhodospirillales bacterium | reverse complement strand
TGGCTCCGGCTTTTGCCTTCCCGGCATATCCACGTCGATTAATGCGCCATCTAAAGATGCCAGTATCGGGATCGTAATGAAGGACTTCCTTCAATCGAGCCAATGTTAGGTCACCATCTTCCTCAGTCACGATAAGGTCGATGGCGGCTGGGGATGAACGCAGAGTCATGTTTTCACCCCCTTGATCGCTGTCAGGTTGTGATGGTAATGTCGCTTTGATGTGGGGGAGCGTAGCGATGACGTTCTATTGCCAGAAATGCGGAAGTGCTCTTACGTTGGAAAGCAAAGACGATCAGCAGCGCTTCGTATGCCAGCGGTGCAACGCGCCTAGAAAATCTTAATTATAGCGCTCAACAACGCGAACTTTCCCGGCCGCACCGCCGCCGCCCGCAAAACCGCTCGTTCCGGCAGTCCCGGCCGTGCCCGCTGGTCCTACTGTAAAGGCATAACTGGCGGCCGGATTTACGATAACGAAATAGCACCATGCTCCGCCGCCGCCGCCGCCGCCTGTGTTCGCGGTGGTGTTATCTCCAGCGCCGCCGCCGCCCGCGCCGCTATTCGGAGGGATCAATGGTTGCGGAGACGCCGCGATAAGACCGCCAGGATTGCCGGCGCTGTAGCGCGAAGACCCTCCCATGCCACCCATTTGCCCGGTTGATCCTGTAGCGCCCGCGCCCGCGCCGCCCGCTTGACTATCGTTACAGGTGGATGAACCGGAAACCGTTCCGCCCGCGGCTGCCGCGCCGTTGGTCGCTCCCAGCGCGCCACCTCCGGCTTGGTAAAGCGGAGTCGTGCAGGCGGTTCCAGACGTATTCCAGCAAGTATTTCCGCCTGCTGTCGCGGAGCCTGGCGAAGTACCAGAACCCGCACCGCCGCCGCCGCCGCCCATAAGTTCAACTTCGATTGCGGAAACTCCCGCAGGTGTCGTATAGGTCGCGTTCGTCCCCGTCGTAAAAGTTTGCGTCGTTACTGTCGCTGTGGATTTGCCATTACGAAAATAGCTCGCAGCTACGTTGATCGTGTTCGCACCTGTGTCGCCGCCAGTCGCAGCGCCGAACGTAACACCGCCATCGCTGAACACTTTCTGGCGAACAACGCCGCCCGTTGTGATTTGAACGAAGTCACCCGATGGTGCGCCGCTGATCGTGCTTTGAAGGTTTAACGCTGATCCTGCGGCCGAGCCGCCCCATAAATTGTTACCGATTAACCCCGTAGAAGTCATTTGGGCGGTTCCACCGTCGATGTAGATGCCGCCTCCACCGACAGATGGAAGATTGATTTTCCCTCGCCCGAGATACCCACCAACAGGCAACGCGCCCGTATCATCAAATAAGGCTATACCGTTTTGAATTGCGAATTCACCGACCGCCGCGCCGTTAAGACTATTGCTGAAAGTCATATTGCCGGTGATGTTCCCCGCCGTGGCGACAGGCATTGCGCTGCAAATTTGACCTAAAACCGCATCTAGAGCGCCACTAGTCGATTGCCCCATCGTTTCGAGGCAATGAACATTGTCATTGTTCTGTCCGGTGTAGCCGGGGATTTTTCGACCGAGAATAGTCACTGCAAAATCGAGCGTCGTGGTCGGCCCGGCAAGCGTGATTGAACCTGTTCCGGTTGATGCAAGCGCAAGATCAGGCAACGCGACGCTCGACCATTGAATATTGAATTTTCCGCCCGCCGTGGCTTGGCAAAAGAGCGGCAGGCCGTTCGTGTACAGCGTCGAATTAGCGTTGACGTTGGTACATAGGTTAGAAGCAATCGTGCTCGTGGTATCGGTCCCGTTTGCCGTATAGCTGATCGTGATCGGCGATCCGGTTAAGTGAGACGAGGTAAACCGCACGCTGTAAATGTCACCATTCACCGCGGAATTGATCGTGCTTCCAGACGCGCCAATGATGTAAGGATTGCTTCCCGCAACAATCAGCGGGAAAACGCCGTTGCCAGTAAGGACATTATTTTCATCAAGCCAGGGGAGAAGGTGGCCTGTGTTCATTCCGATGCCTACTGAAGGATCACCAGATCCAGGCCATGCTCCGACTGCCGAGGTAAGAAGAGTCGTCGGCACAGCCCCACCACCACTACCAGGAAAGACCGGAATCTGGTTTGCCGTTGCGGCTGATTGCGATGCGCCGAAGCCGCCGTTGGCGAGGGGAACAATAGTGATCTCTCCAAGTTTGCCCGCATTGTCATAAACAAAATTACCGCTCGTTCCACCGCTGATGGGAGTCGTGCCCACTGTCAGAGGAACAGTCGTTGGGGCTGACCCACAATCCTGCAAGAGTCCTGTCGTTCCGTTGAAGCAGGCGAGATTCCCCGAAACCACTGGCGCGGTCGGCATGATCGAATTGAGAACATCAGTTTCGTAGGTACGCACGCCAAGCGGCGTAATCGACCCAACCGTATTATCTGGATATGTCGTTCCGATTTCGGTTGTGAGCTGCGCCTTTGTTTTCTGAGCCAAAGCTGGACTTACAAACAAGCAGGCAAGAGCAACCGCCGCCAATATGCGTCGTGAAATCATTTCAAAAATCCGATTATGGCGTGAGCTTAACGGCCCAATTGACGATCAGAGAGGGTTGAAGGACGGGCTGTGCTATGCCGCTGCCCCCGCTCGCTGCGGTGCCCTGCGTGGCGACTGACGCGGTGCT
>JAGWIL010000298.1 GCA_028866335.1 Rhodospirillales bacterium | reverse complement strand
CAGTTGAACTTGCGAGGCCGAAGCGAGTAACTATGTCCGTTCCGGGCGCCTCGGCCCGAAACGTATGAAGGTATCCGATCCATGTCCCTGCCCCTTATGCCCAAAGCTACCGCAGTCTGGCTGATTGACAAGACCGGACTCACCTTCGAGCAGATCGCCGATTTTTGCGGTATGCACCCGCTGGAAATCCAGGCCATCGCGGATGGCGAGGTGGCGCAGGGCATCAATGGTTACGACCCCGTGGCCAATAAGCAGATCACCGCTGAAGACATCACCCGCTGCGAGGCAGACCCCGCCCGCCGCCTCAAGCTGTTGCCACAGCCGGAAATGCACAAGAAGCAGAAGGGTGGGCGCTATACGCCGGTTGCCAAGCGCAACGACAGGCCAGATGCAATCCTGTTCCTGCTCCGCAGCTACCCGCACCTTACCGATGCACAAATCGTCAAGCTGCTTGGCACCACCAAGGACACCATCCAGAAAATCCGCGACCGTTCGCACTGGAACAGCGCCAATATCAAACCGCGCGACCCTGTCATTCTGGGCTTGTGCAAACAGGCTGATCTGAACGATGCGGTTTCTGCCGCGAATGACCGGCTGACGCGCGAAGGGCTAACCCCGCCGCCCCCGCCCAGCCCCAGCACGGAAGCTGCCTGAAACCATACGAAAAAGGGGGCCATCTGGCCCCCTTTCCGTTTTCGTCGTGGCGTGAACCTTCACTGCGTTCCTAGCCGTTCCATTTCTTCCTTAAGTCGCAATTTTTCCAACTTCAAACGAGATATGGCCATCATGTCAGGTTGTGGCCGCCTGTCTTCAGCGGCGATTTTGCTTTCAAGGCTGGCGTGGCGCCCCTTCAGGGCATCGATACGCGATTGCAGGTTCATAATCTAAGATGTCTCCTAATGGCTGTTGCCAACGAAACTCCGGGCCGCCCCCAGCTCCTGGCAGACCACCCGGAGGATCAGGCTAGACCCAACACCGCCAAACTGTCACCTAAAATCCGGGTCAGATCATACGCGCCCACATCAATTTTGTTGATAACCGAATTTTTCCATCACCGGGCCATGGGCTTGCCATAACCTCGCGGCCTGTTCCGGTGTCAGGTGCTCTCGCCAGCCCCCGGCCTTACCGGCCCGGAAAAACTTTCCGCCTTTGGCCCCGCTCGCCTGGTAGCCTTCCCGGTCTTCCTGCCCCGCCAGCGTGGTGAAGCTGCTGAAGTTAATCGCCCGAGCCAGGCGCTCTGGCTCCGCCGCCGCATCACGCTCCCCCAGAAACCGGATAACCCGCCCAAACCCGCGCATTGGGTCCGCAATCAGGTCCTCATACCGCACCAGCAACCGGCGCGGTGCCGCCACCCAGGAAAGCGCATGGCGCGACCATGAAGAGAGCAGCTCGAACACCTGCACCCCGTCACTGGCATTGGCCGCCCCTTCCTGGCCCATGAAATCGATCATCTCGTCCACGCTCTTGCCGGTGAACGCGGCATAGGAAAGTGCCACATCCCTTGGGTCGCGCACGATATAAATCGCCCCGGCGGTTGCCCCCGGCGTGCAAAGGTCAGCGCCATGAACCGATAAATTTGCGTTATGGGTTTTCACGAAAACCAAATCGTCATGCAGCCGGGTGAGCGCTTCATGCACTTCGGGTCGCTTCGCCTGCACCGCCTGGGGTTCCAGCACCTCTCCCGGGGTCCCGAAAAACGCTGCCGCGCATTCGGCCACGGAAAAATCCACCAGGTTGTTTATGCTATGCGGCGTCTCTGCATTCACAATGTAATTATGCAGAAACGCCCGCACCCAGGTATTGCCGGATTTCGGGTAGGAGGCGAGCCAAACGAGCTTGCCCATGGCTGGTCAGGCCGCCTCGGCGGCTTCCTCGGCGGGCTGGTCCTGCCCGAACAAAAAGTCGATATCGTCCGAATTGAACGCCATGCCGCCCGCTTCCTGGAAGGCGATGCTCGCCAGCTCCGCCTTGCGCTGTTGCAATTCCAAAATCCGCTCTTCCACCGTCTCGGTGGCGATGAGCTTGTACACGAACACGGATTTCGTCTGGCCGATCCGATGCGCGCGGTCTGAGGCCTGGGCCTCCACAGCCGGGTTCCACCACGGATCGTAATGGATCACGGTATCCGCCGAGGTCAGGTTCAACCCGCGCCCGCCCGCCTTCAGCGAGATCAGGAATAGCGGTACTTCCCCCGCCTCGAAACGCTGCACCGGTGTCGCGCGGTCGCGGGTGTCGCCGCGCAGTTCCACAAAGTTAATGCCCGCCGCGTCCAGGCGCGGCTTGATCAGGTCCAGCATGGAGGTGAATTGCGAGAACACCAGAATCCGCCGCCCTTCCGGGATCAGCTCCTGCACCATCTCCATCAGATCATCCAGCTTGGCCGAGCTTTCAGTGCCGCGGGCATTGCCGAGCTTCACCAGCCGCGGGTCGCAGCAAGCTTGGCGCAGCTTCAAAAGCGCGTCCAGCACAATCACCCGGCTTTGCGCCAAAGTGCGTTCGGCCATCTGCTCCTTCACGGTCTCATACAGCGTGCCGCGAATGGTCTCGTAAAGTTCGCGCTGGTCTGGCGCCAGAGTAATGCGCCGCAGAATGGTGTGCTTGGGCGGCAGCTCTGTCGCCACTTCAGACTTCGTGCGCCGCATAATGAAAGGCTGG
>JAGWIL010000297.1 GCA_028866335.1 Rhodospirillales bacterium | reverse complement strand
TGAGGAGACCGGCGAGCCGATTGGGCTGCGGCGGCTGGAGGCACGGCCAATCGCGACGCTCTCCATCGAGGCGCAGGAGCGGCATGAGCGGATGGAAAAAGTCCACCGCGACGACTAATAAAAAACGGGGCCTTAGGGCCCCGTTTTTTGTGACCGTGCTAAAGCCTCAGTGCAACTGTAAGGCAGCGGCGTTGGCGTTGGTTACCAGGCGTTGCTCGGCCACCTGCGCCTTCATCGACTTTTGCAGCTTCTCGAACGCCCGCACCTCTATCTGGCGCACCCGCTCACGCGAAATATCGTAATGCTGCGAGAGGTCTTCCAGCGTGGTCGGGTTGTCCTTCAACCGGCGCTCAACCAGAATATGGCGTTCGCGCTCTGAGAGGGTTTTCAGCGCGTTGGCCAGCAGTGCCTTGCGGCCTGTCAGCTCCTCGCGGTCCGCCAGCTCTGTTTCCTGGCTGTCGGAATCGTCCACCAGCCAATCCTGCCACTCGCCTTCGCCCTCCATCTTGATCGGCGCATTCAGCGAGTTGTCGGGTGAGGAGAGGCGGCGGTTCATGTTCACCACATCCTGCTCAGGAACATCCAGCAAGGTGGCGATCTTGGTCACCTGCTCGGGCTGAAGATCGCCATCGTCGATGGCCTGCATCTGGCCTTTCAAGCGGCGCAGATTGAAGAACAGCTTCTTCTGCGCGGCTGTGGTGCCCATTTTAACCAGGGACCAGCTATGCAGAATATATTCCTGAATGGCGGCCCGGATCCACCACATCGCATAAGTGGAAAGGCGGAAGCCGCGATCGGGGTCAAACCGCTTCACCGCCTGCATCATGCCGACATTGCCTTCGGAGATGAGTTCGCCAACTGGCAGGCCGTAACCGCGGTAGCCCATGGCGATTTTCGCCACAAGGCGGAGATGGGAATTGACGAGTTTATGCGCGGCGCGGTGGTCGCCCTTGTCACGCCAGTCGCGTGCAAGCTGCTCCTCTTCCGCATGTGAAAGCATGGGGTATTTGCGGATTTCCTGCATATACCGCGTTAAGCTGGCGTCGGGGGCCAAATTGGTCACGGAAGTAGCCATGTAACCTCTCCTATCGTTTTTTCCGCCCAGGACGGCCTGGAGAACCCAGCACCTCATAAAGGACAGAATTGCGAACCTTAGAACCAGACAACATTAACACCGGACTCTGAATACGCCCCTTAAAAGCGGGTAAGGATCTGGTGAGGTTGTGGGTTAGCAGGCTGCATGAGAGGCTAGTTTACGTACGTTCGTCCGCTCACGTCAACAAAAACGACCATATTAGTCCTGTTTTATGCGCATGTGAGCAATGCGTCCGCGAGAGCTTGAAAATCGTCCGGTGGCGGCACGCTGAAATGCAAAGCCGCCCCGGAGATTGGATGAGAAAAACCAAGTATTTCAGCGTGTAACGCCTGGCGAGGGAAATCCAGCGCCAGGCTGCGCGCGGGTTCCTGCAACAGCTTGGCGGTTGCCGGGCGGCGTTTAAGGTAGAGCGGGTCGCCAATGAGCGGGTGGCCGATATGCGCCAGATGAACGCGGATTTGATGCGTGCGCCCGGTTTCCAGCCGGCAGGCGAGGAGGCAGGCAGCCATGCCCGCATTACGCAGAATTAGGTAATTGGTTACGGCATATTTACCGTTGCGCGTTACCACCGCCATGCGTTTGCGCTCGCGTGGGTCGCGGCCGATATCACCTTCTATCCGCCCCGCTGACGGATTGGGCACCCCCCAGCAGAGCGCCTTATAGGACCGTTCCAGGTCTCGCGCGGCGAAAACGGCGGAAAGCCGGGTGAGCGCCAGCTCGGTTTTGGCCACAACCATCACGCCCGAAGTGTCTTTATCCAGCCGGTGCACAATGCCGGGGCGGCGCTCCCCGCCGATGCCGGTGAGGCTTTCCCCGCAATGGGCGATAAGGGCGTTAACCAGCGTGCCATCCGGGTTGCCGGGGGCGGGGTGCACCACCATGCCGGCAGGTTTGTTCAGCACCAGAAGGGCGTTGTCCTCATACAGAACGTCCAGCGGGATGGCCTGTGCCTGGGGCAAAGCGGGCGTGGCGGCGGGCAGGGTTAGGCTGTATGTGGCACCCGGTTGCACGGGTTCAGAGGCATCCGTGGTGACGGCACCGTTGCGTGCGCAAGCGCCTTCCAGAATGAGGGCCTTGACGCGGGAGCGCGAGATGGTGCCGATGCGCGCGGCAAGGTAAGAATCGAGCCGCTGGCCGGAAGATTCCGGTGTGGCCAGGATGGAGAGCAATGCAGGATCAGCCAAAGAGTTTATGGGGGTTGAAGGCGGCGGTCGGGGGTATGGGCGTGCTGATTATTATTGGCACCACTGTGGTTTTCGGCACGATCATCCACCGTGTTTATGTTAAATTCAACGCGCCGTCGACGCCGGTTGCCATGGTGAGTGTACCACCGCCCCTGGGCACCGTGCCCGCCACAATGCCAGCCGCGTTGCCAGCCGCAATGCCCGCTGGTGCCTTGGCGCAATTGGCGCCGGGTGAGCATATTGCGGGCATTGCCTCAGCCGGGGCAGAGCTTGCGGTGTGGGTGAACGGGCCAAATGGCGATAGGCTGCTGCTGCTTAACCCTGTAACGGGGCAGGCGCGGGCGGTGTTGGCCAGCCCGTAAGCCCGCCATAAAAAGCGGCCTCACCCGCTTGATATAAGTATGGGGGT
>JAGWIL010000296.1 GCA_028866335.1 Rhodospirillales bacterium | reverse complement strand
CGTTTGCACCCAGCCGATTTCATCCTGCGCCGCGGAAAGCCCACCGCCGATATCTTGCAAAGATGAAGCGACGATCTGGATATCCAGCAACGCCGCGAACATGCCCACACACATCACGGCAAAGGGCAGCACGGCTTTCATTTGGTGTTGACAGCAGCGGTGACAGAAAGCCCTGGCCGCAACAACCCCAAACTGGCCGCGTTGCCTGTAAGCTGGATACGTACCGGCACGCGCTGTACGATCTTGGTGAAATTGCCAGTGGCGTTTTCAGCCGGCAGCAGGCTGAACACCGCGCCGGAGGCAGGCGAGAGGCTCTGCACAATGCCGGTTATTTTGGTGCCCGGCGAAATATCGGCGCTGATCTGCACCTGCTGCCCAGGGTGCATATGGGCGAGCTGATCTTCCTTGAAATTCGCGTCCACCCATAAACCTGATGCGGGCACCAGTGAGATAAGCTGTGTGCCAGCACTGGCATAATCACCCACATGCGCGGCGCGGTTACCAACAACGCCATCAAACGGTGCACGGATCTGGGTATATTGCAGGTTCAACGCGGCGTTTAGTCCTTCTGCCTGCGCCGCCGCCAGACTGGCTTGCGCTTCCGTCTGCTCTGTTTCAATCACAGCTTGCTGCGCCTGGGCTGCTGCCAGTGCGGCGCGGGCTTTCTGTGCCGCCGCGAGGTTCTGCTGATAAGTTGCGCGGGCCGTTTGCGCCTGCTGCACAGACCCCGCATTGATCCGGGCCAGATTGTCATAGCGCGTCTGATTAGCGGCACCGAGTGTCACTGCGGCATCGGCGGAGGTTATTTCGGTCTCTGCCTCCGCGATGACCGCGTTTTGCAGCGTCTGCTGCGCGGCCAGATTTGCCAATGCGGCCTGTGCTGCCTGCACATCGGCTTTTGCTTTGGCTAAGGCGGCTCGGTAGGGGCGGTTATCCAGTTGAATAAGCAACTGCCCCTTCTGCACGGCCTCGTTGTCAGTTACCGCCACCAATGCCACCAGCCCGCTCACCTGTGGCGCCAGGCTGGAAACATCGCCGCCCACATAAGCGTCGTCCGTGCTCTGTATATATTGCCCGTAGCGCCAATCATTCACGCCCCAGGCCAGTGCGGCGACAGCCAGAGCAATGCCCCCGCCCCAAAGCAGGACGCGGCGTGGCAGTGTATTCTGCTTGGTGGGAGCATTGCCCGTGACTGCCGCACCGCTCATACCACGGCGGCCGTATGGTAGCGCGCGGCGGCGTGGTCGCGGGAGAGGTTAGGGCCCATTTTCAACCGCGCCTGGGTAAACGCCTCAAACTCCGCCGCGTCGGGCAGGGCAGGGATGGTAACAATCTCGTCGCGGTCAAACCCTACCAACGCCGCATCCACCATTTCATCCACGCCCATCACCATCTCAGGCGGCAGAACGGAGATATCAGCCCCGGCGCGGGACCATATTTCAGTGCGTGTGGCGCCCGGCAGCACGGCCTGCACCTTAACGCCAAGTGGTGAAAGCTCGTTCTGCATGGATTGGCTGAGGCTGAGCACAAACGCTTTGCTGGCGTTGTAAATCGGGTTGAACCGCTCGGAGATAAGCGCCAGCACCGAGGCTACGTTGATGATCCGCCCGGCTTTGCGCGGCGAGAATGCCCGCGCCGCCGCCGCCGCCAACCTGGAAGCCGCGTGCACGTTGATCTGAATAATGTCGCTGATATCCTGTTTGGGCATCTCGGCCAGGGCACCAAGCTTGGCGATGCCGGCATTATTCACGAACAGGGTAATGGAAGCATCTGCTTCCAGCCGGTTTTCCACGGCCTGAATGCCAGCCTCTGTGGAAAGATCAGCGGGCAAAACCTGTGCTGTTACGCCGTATTGCGTGTGCAGCTTGCTGGCCAGGGCGTTCAGCCGTGCTTCATCCCGCGCGACGAGAATGACACCATAGCCGCGTTTGGCAAAACGGTCTGAATAAACAGCACCAATGCCGCTGGAAGCACCGGTGATCAAAGCCGTACCGGCCTTGCTGGGTTGGGTCATAGAGAGGGTCCTTTGGAGTGGGAGAAAGTTCTTGCCTTAAAATTATAACCATAATATAAAATGTCAATCATAATTCTATTCGATTGAGGCAAGGCAGATGCGCTTTGAGAAGGGGCATAAGGAACAGACGAGGCAGCGGATAATCGAGACCGCCGCGCAGAAATTCCGAAAGGATGGCGTGGCCGCTACCGGCATCGCCGGGCTGATGGCCGAAGCCGGGTTAACCCATGGCGGCTTTTATGCGCATTTCACCTCGAAGGAGGATTTAGTGCGCGCGGCGCTGGAAGCAGCACTTGACCAGACAACAGCCAACCGCCAGCAGGCGCTTGGCGGCGCCAAGCCAGGGGCGGAAAGCTTGGATGCGTTGATCCGGTTTTATCTGCGCCCTGCCCACCGGGACACGCCTGAGCAAGGCTGTGCGGCTGCCGCGCTGATAAGTGAGATCGCCAGGCATGAGCCTGAAACCCGCGCCGCGTTCACGGCCCGTTTGCACGGCCTGCTGGAGCAATTCGCCAGCGTATTTCCGCCGGAAGCGGACCCAGGGGCTCGGCGGCGTGCGGCGATCGGGTTGTTTGGAACCCTGCTTGGCTGCCTGCAAATGGCTCGCGCGGTGGATGATCCGGTTTTTTCAGACCAGATTTTGGCAAGTGGGGTAGAGGCCGCGCGGCGCTTGGCAAATATATAGCGTCGGC
>JAGWIL010000295.1 GCA_028866335.1 Rhodospirillales bacterium | reverse complement strand
AGGGCGACCTCACTTCCACCTATATGGCGGCTTCGTCCGACTGAGCATGTCCGATACCAGCAAACCTTATGTACTGATCGTCGAGGATGAAGCGCCGCTGGTTACCCTGCTGCGTTATAATCTGGAAAAACAGGGCTTCCGCGTGGAGGATGCCGGGGATGGTAGCGAGGCGCTAACGCGCATCACCGAAGCACCGCCAGATTTACTTCTGCTGGACTGGATGCTGCCCACAATGTCCGGCATCGAGCTGTGCCGCCAGTTGCGCCGCCGCCCGGCCACCCGCACGCTTCCCATCATCATGCTTACGGCCCGGGCCGAGGAACAGGATTCAGTGCGCGGGCTGGATACTGGCGCGGATGATTACATCACCAAACCTTTCTCCACAGAAGCGCTCATCGCGCGCATTCGCGCTTTGCTGCGCCGTGCAGGCGCCCTGCCGCAAAAAAGCAAGCTGAGCTTTCACGATATTTCGCTGGACCCCGCCTCCCACCGCGTGCTGCGTAATGGCCGCACACTGCATCTGGGGCCCACCGAATTCCGGCTGCTGGAATTTTTCCTACGCCACCCCAAACGCGTGTTCTCGCGGGAGGATGTTCTTAACGCCGTCTGGGGACGGGACATTCACGTAGAGCCCCGCACCGTGGATGTTCACATCAGGCGGCTGCGCAAGGCCATAAATGGCCCTGAGGAGATGGATATTGTCCGCACCGTCCGCGCGGCGGGCTACGCGCTGGACCTGGAAGATACCGTATTTTAGGCCGTTTTGGTAATCCGCCCGCGGCGCGCCAACCCTTCCACCCGCACCAGCAATTCTGAAAACGCGAAGGGCTTGGCCAAATAATCATCGCCCCCGGCGCGCAAGCCCGTTACCTTGTTTGCCGCCTCGCCAAGCCCGGAGAGAATAAGTACCGGCGTATCAATCCGCTGGGCGCGCAAATTGGTGAGCAGTTTAAGGCCGTCCTCGCTCTCGGGCAGCATACGGTCGAGAATGATAACGTCGAACTGCTCCTTCACCGCCCGCTCCCGGCCCAAAGCGGCGCTGTCGGCATGAATGATGTTATGGCCAGCTTCCCGCAGCCCCTTGATCACAAAAGCGGAGACATTTTTGTCGTCTTCGATCAGCAAAATCCTCATTGCGTCCCCCATCTGCCCCGCAGTTTAAGGCGTATGGCATGTAAACCTTAGTGAATATCCCGCCGCTTGGCCGCCGCCGTCAATGGAAAAGGTAAGCAGCTAAGACTTAACTTAACCGCGAAAGCGCATCGGGTCGATAACCGAGAGAATACCGGCGGCGGCACCGGGGTCTTCCTGCTTCACCATGGCGGCGATAAGCAAGGAGGCCGCCGGCACGGTCTGAATGCCATAACCACCCTGCCCCACAGCCCAGAAAAACCCTTCAGCGACGTTATCATACCCAAACGCCAGAGACCTATCCGGCGTGAAGCTCCGCAACCCCGCCCAGCTATGCTCCACGCGCTTCACTTCAATATCCAGCGCCTGCTGCATTCGGTCTATCCCAATGGCGACATCCAGCTCATCCGGTTGCACATCGTGGGGGGTATCCGGCGTTTCATCGCAGGGCGTCACCATCAGCTTGGTCCTGGCCTCGGCGCGCACATACCAGTCATGGGCGGCGGATTGCACCATGGGCCAGTGTTCCACCCGGTATGGTGCGGGGTCGATAATGGCGGCGGTGCGGCGGCAGGGCACCAGGCCAATGGGTGCCAGCCCGGCAATCTCGGCCACCTCATCACCCCATGCCCCAGCCGCGTTCACCACGATGGGCGCTGAAATCACCAGCCCGCCGGAGGTTTCCACCTCCCACGCGCCGTTTTTGCGCTCAATCCGTCCGGCGCGGTTGCGTAAGCTTAGCTGCCCGCCGCCCTGGCGCAATTTGCGCAGATAATATTGGTGCAGCCCGGCCACATCCATGTCGAATCCGTCCGATTCGAGTGCCGCACGGGTGGCGTAGCCATCGATAATGGCGGGGCAAAGCGCCTTGGCGCGCGCCATGGAAATCTCTTCAATGCCGAGATCCTGCGCGATCAGCGCGTCCAGATGGCTGCCCTGGTCCTGTGGTGCCAAATAGAGAATCGCGCGGTCCACGGCCAGATGGTCCGTACCGATATCCTCTGGCGGATTCTTGTAAAATTCACGGGAAAGCCCGGTAAGCACCCGCACATCCGGTGGGCCGTAATTGCGCACCCATATCGCGGCGGAACGGCCGGTGGTGTGAAACCCCGCCTGCGCCTCGGCCTCCACCAGCGCCACGCGATGCGTGGGGATAAGCCGTGCCGCCGCTGAAGCGCCGACGATGCCAGCGCCGATCACGATCACATCGAAATTCTGGCTCATCAGATCAGGAAATCCCTCAATGCGGCAATTACCTCGCCGGGTTTCTCGGCGTGCAGCCAATGGGAAGCCCCCTCCACGCGTTCGATTCGCGCCTGGGGAAAGCGTTGCAAAACCTCAGGCTCGCTGGCCTCAGTCACATAATGGGATTTGGCGCCGCAGAGAAACAGCGCCGGGCCGGTAAAGGGCGTCACCCCCGGCGGGTCGTCCCACCGGAACAAATTGCTCATATTGGCGCTAATCTCTTCCAGCCCCAGCCGCCAATGCGGCGCTGCGCCCAACACCAGATTATTGAGCAGAAAAGCCCGCAATGGCGCTTCCTTCACGGTCGCGGCCATCGCCTTATCGGCCTCGCCACGGGT
>JAGWIL010000026.1 GCA_028866335.1 Rhodospirillales bacterium | reverse complement strand
CTCACCCGTGGCATCGAGCGAAACAGCGAGAGCACCGCATCGCGTTTGCGCGGGCTCTCGATCTCGTAGAATGCGCGGATGAGCTTGGCGGTCAGCGGGTTTTTCATAACGCTGACGTCGACGTCAGGGCTCAGAACCACATCCGTTCCCATGGCGCCCTTGTCTGTCGCCGCCAGTTCCTCGAAGAAGAAGCTGATCGGCACCATCAGGATCATACCTAATTGGTAGAGCTTCGACGCGCTGATCCGATTGGTGCCCTTCTCGTATTTCTGCAACTGCTGGAACGTTATCCCCATGACGTTCGAGACCTCGCTCTGCGACATGCCGAGGAGGGTACGGCGCATGCGCACCTGACTGCCGACAGCGCGATCGACGGCCGTCAATTCGCCTTCGTTCATATGCCCGATGGTCGGTGCCGCCCTCGCTTTCGATTTACGCGGCATATCCTGTCCCGCTGATCCTGGCCTCTTTCCTTAGGATTGTACGCTCGATGTCGCGTGGATCTCCGCAAGCCTCAGCAATAGGATGGCAAGGCCCGGTTCCTGGACCGCCCGGGCCGCCTCGATGGGGGCCATCCAGTTGCATGTCCGCTCCTTCTTTTCCGGCCATTTCTTGGCCTGCTCGATGATCCGGAGCGCAAAAACCTCGACGACAGTCGGCTGCTCGCGGCCATCCTTCAACACCTTGCCGTAGGTGTAGAAACCAAGTGGCACGTCCTGCATCACACCCTGGATGCCCGCTTCCTCAAAGGCCTCGCGTGCCGCGGAATCCCGCGCGGTCATGCCCTTACCGATGTTTCCCTTGGGAATGACCCAGCGATGTGTTTCGCGCGAGGTGATCAACAGCACCTGCAGACCGTCCGGGCCGAGCCGGTATGGTATAACGCCGGACTGACCAGCGATTTGCTCGGCCATCACCTCAAGTCCCGGCTTTCGTGAACGCTTTTTCGCCGATGCCAATTACCATCCATCCTCTGATCGCCCTCGACCCTAGTACGGCCCGATCTCTGATCGCAACGCACCGGCCGGATCTCGGTGATCACAAATCGCGTCACGCCGGACTTAGATCCTGCTGCTCGAAACCGCGGGCCTCGATGATGCGATAAGCGGCGCCGCAACGCTTCTCCGAGCCTCGTCTGCGCGCCATCGCGCTGGCGAGAAAGCGATCGGCCGCGGCATCGTCGGGCACGACGCGGCGGATGGTTCGGCCGTGTGTTCCCGCTCGCCCGAATGTCACGCTCACCACGCAGGCGCCGAAGAGATCGCGCTCGATGCGGCAGACCCAGGAGCGGTTCACATTCCGCTCCGGGTTCGTCGCGCGCAGCATGACGCACCGATCCTGCATTCTCCCGGCTCCTTCGCACGGCTTTCGATTCCGGAGAGTCGCACGATCCGGAATCAGCGTACAGCGCGTTACGCGGGGTTTCCGGGCGATGGCGCAACCGTCGCTGCGTCTCGCCCCGAGCACGGCCGAGCTTGCCCTCGTCAACCGGTGGCCCTTGGCGATGTCGCCTTCTCTCGATCTTCTCTGCCCTAGACCGACCATGGCGAAGCGCCGCTCTGCGGGCGCCCGGCGCTGGCTGCGTGGGTCTGTCGTCGCTGCCTCGCTGGCGGCGGGGCGCGCTCGCGTGGTTGCCGGCGGGCCGAAGAGCGGTCTCGGGGTCGATGCCGACGAGGGGCCGTGCTGCACCCATGTCTCATCGGGACCACCCAACTTCACTCCCCGGGACCTCGGAAGGAGGGGAGACGGACAGCCGCGGTTCTAAACCTCTCGGGAAGGGTGCTGCGGTCTAGACCGGCCGTCGCTGGCGCTCCAATCCCCGCTTTGCCGTCCAGGCGCATGCGCGCCTGTTCTGACGGGCAAAGCGCCTCACGGTTCGAACGGCACCGGGTCGCTGCGCTCCCGCACCACTGCCGTTCTCAGGGATTTCCGCTCGCTCCTATCCGGTCCCATCGACCGCACCCCGAGAGGTTGGAACCGGCGCCGCCGGCTCACCTCCGAAGGTTTTTAGGAGTGAAGAAGATGGCTGGTTCGAAGAACAAAGTGACCCTGCTCGGCCGCGTCGGCATCGACCCCGAGATCCGCACCGTCAGCAATGGCAACCGCGTCGCGAGCTTCTCCCTCGCCACCAGCGACACCTGGCGCGACAGCAACAGCGGCGAGCGCGTCGAGCGCACCGAGTGGCATCGCATCGTGGTCTGGAACCAGGGCTTGGTGAAGGTCGTCGAGAAATACGTCACCAAGGGCAGCCTGATCGACATCGAGGGCAAGCTGCGGACCCGCAAGTGGGTCGATAACGCCGGCAATGAGCGCTACACGACCGAAATCCACCTCGAGAACTACGCCGGCGAGCTGCTCCTGCTCGAAAGCGCCTCCGGCAACCGCCAGAACCGCCGCGAGGAAGACCGGGAGATGGCCGGCGCCGGTGCCCGCCCGCCGGTCGACGAAATGGACCGGGACGAAATCCCCTTCTGACTCTGCCGATCCGAGACGCCGGTTCCCTTCGGGAGCCGGCTTTTCTTTCGCGCATCGACACTTCGGAGAGTAGGACCATGAGGACCACCCAACGCCCCACACCCGGCACCGATGCCTATTGGCGGGATCGGGTCTGGCGTTCGCTGCCATCGCCGAGTTGGAACGGGCGATCGAGCGCTGCAAACACGCACCGCTGTATTTCGCCGGCAGCAACTACCCGGACGATGAGGACGACGTGATCGAGAACACGGCACCCTTCGAGCGCGCCCACGAGCTACGGCAGCTCGGTCAGGCCAATCCAACCGTCGTCGAGATCCTGCGCGCCCAGGGAAGGAACGGGCTGCTGGCAGGGTGAGGGCCACGCTCGATGCGCAGCGCCGGGCCGCTCGCTTGCGGGGCAATACCCCCAGGCTGTGCGAAAACTCGGCGGCCAGCACCGCGAGCGATCGGGCGATGCCGCAGCAAAAGTGAGCCCCCGCCTCAGCTCGGGATTATTACGCTCGCCCCGAAGGCATTCACGGTGTGGAGGATGTTGAAGGCGAGGATCGACAAGGCAGCTTCCGCCTTTACCGCCCTAAGTCCTCTCGTCAGGAACCTTCCGCCGCCCGACATCCGCTTTATCGTGCCGAATGGATGCTCGACCGTGCATCGGCGGATCGTCATCAGACTGGGATCGGCGTGGACGCGCGCCTCCATACGGTCAAGTGCGCCCTGATCGACAAGGCGGTGGATCGTGCGCTGGGCGCCGGGCGTGCATCTCGGCTTCAGGGCGCAACTCGTGCAGGCCGATGTGCGATAGCGGATCGCGCGATTGCGCGTATGAACGCCCGAGGGCCGGAGCGTTTGACCGGCAGGACAGCGGATCGTGTCGCTCTCTTCGTTGTAGACAAACTGGGCTGGACGGAAGTGGTCGGAGTTCATCGCTCCGCGTTTGATGGGCGCCGCCACCTCAATGTCCTCACGCTCGCAACGAGCCACTTCCTCGGCGTTCGAATAACCGCCATCCGTCAGCACTTGCAGCCGATCGGCCTCCAGCACGTCTTTGACTGCGACGGACATCGGGTAGAGCAGATGACTGTCATTGGCGTCGTTGTAGACGTCGTGGTGGATGATGAGACCGCTCTCGACGTCGACAGCGCTTTGAAGATTGTATGAAGGTAGCTTAGGGGCATGCGCGTAGCCCATCGGCCTAGCCTCAGGCTCGCCGAAGACAAGCACCTTCTCATCCCGCTGGTCGAGTTCCTGTTGCCGCCTGGCGAGCCGTTGTTTCCGTCGTTCCAAGGAGGCGATGGCTGCCTTGAAGCCCTCCCGGTGGAGCGGCTGATCGTCGAAGCCTTGAGAAACGGTCTTGTCGATGATGTCCAGCCGGTCGAGATAGTAGGCGATCTCCCTTTCAGTGTGCGCAATGTCGCGGGCGAGCCGTTCGGCGCCGGCGATATTCTTCGGACTGGCGACGGCTCGCATCTTCGTGCCGTCAAGCGCGATCATACGGCTGCCAATCAGACCGTGATCGCGGCAGAACTGGATAAACGCTGCGCCGGCGGCCACGATCGCGTCGGGATTATCATGCCGGAAAGCAGCGATGGTCCGGTAGTCCGGCGCAAGGCGACGCAGGAGCCAAAGCGCTTCCAGATCCCGGGTGCAAGCACGCTCAAGATGACGCGATGATCGTATTTGGTTGAGATAACCCCAGATGTAGAGACGGAGCATGTCGCCCGGATGGTAGCGAGGTCGGCCAGTCGCGGCGGCGACCGTCCGTGCGAAGCCGAGTTCATCGAGATCCAGGCTTTCGACGAAGGCGTCGACGACGCGGACGAGAGCGTCGCGCTCAACATAGTCGTCGATACACGGAGGCAGGAGGCTGGCTTGGCTCCTGAACTCGCCGCCGATGAACGCCATGCCATCCCCCCTTGAGTTCAGGCTGCCGCCCGATGTTCTTCCCGGGCGGCTGTCCACACCGCGCGTGCCGCATCCGCGTTCATGACAGCGACGCCGAGGCCGACGATCAGGTCGGGCCACGCCGACCTCCAGAGGAATGCTGTCACAAGCCCCGCGCCAATGATCGCCACGTTCGCGATCGCATCGTTGCGGGCGGATAGGAACGCGGCCTTGGTCAGGCTGCCGCTGTGATGACGAAAGCGGACGAGCAGGAATGCACAGCTCAGATTGACAACGAGGGCGCCAAGTCCGGTCAGCGACAACGCCAGCGGTTCGGGCGCAGCCGGCACCGTGAACTTATGCCAGGCCGTCCAGATGGTGGCGACCGCCGGCACGAGCAGGATCGCGGCCAGGGCCATGCCCACTCGGGCGCGAGCACGCATCGACCAACCAAGCGCCACCACGATCAGGAAATTGACCGAAGCGTCTTCGAGGAAGTCGACAGAGTCAGCGAACAGAGAGACCGACCCGATCTTGAGGGCCACTGCAAACTCCACCCCGAAATAGGCAAGGTTCGCGAGGGCGACAATCGTGACGATCCGCCGAAGAGCTGAACCGCTCGTACCAGCCGTACCTGCCACTTCCATGTCGACCATCCGTCACACTTGAGATGTAACTACAGATACATTACTCATGGGCATATGGCTACAGAGAGCTGGCTTCTACTCACCTATAAGGTTCCGCCCGAGCCGCCCCGGCGGCGCGTCGCTCTCTGGCGGAAGCTGAAGGGGTTGGGTGCGGTCTATCTGCAGAACGGCGTGTGCCTTCTGCCGCGAACGGACGAACATCGCCGGGCGCTCAAGATCGTCGAGAATGAGATTGCCGAGATGGAAGGCGAATCCGTCTTGCTCGAGAGCGCACCCCTCGACAAGGCTCAGACCGACAAGGTTATCACGCGCTTCAAGGCGGACCGAGACGAGGAATATCGCGAACTTCTTGGGCGCTGCGGAGACTTTGAGGCGGAGATCGCACGCGAGCGTGCGGCCAACCACTTCACCTATGCGGAGCTCGAAGAGAACGACATCGACCTGAAAAAGCTGAGGAGCTGGTTCGAGAAGATTCGGAAGCTCGACTTCTATGGTGCGACCCTGGCCAAGGAGGCGGCCGCACGGCTCGCCAGTTGCGAGGCACTACTCGAAACCTATGCCCAGGATGTCTTCGCTGCGCAGGACGAGAACCGCTTCGGCTGATGGCGCAGGCTGGCGGGTGGATTAGGTCGTTTGCGGTGAAAGGCGAGGCCCGCGCAACTCGGCGCTGGCCTGCCGCACGACTTGCCATCCGCCGCTGATGCCGAGCGCGGCCATGATCGCGGCGACGATGATATCTGGCCAAGCGGTGCCGGTGCCGAATACCCCGCCGGCCGCAGCCAACACAGCTAGGTTGCCGATGGCGTCGTTGCGCGAACAAATCCACACGGAGCGCATGTTCGCATCGCCGGTCCGGAACCGATAGAGCATCAGCGCCACGCCGGCGTTGGCAAGAAGCGCGAGCGTGCCGACGATTCCCATCGTCTCCGCCTTGGGTAGTGTGCCGGCATAGGCGTGCCAGACCGTCGAGAGGAGCACCAACGCGCCGAGGACACCGAGCGACCAGCCCTTGAGCAATGCGGCCCGTGCCCGCCAAGTTAGCACCATCCCGGCGACACCAAGGCTGATCGCGTAGTTGGCGGAGTCACCAAGGAAGTCGATCGCATCAGCCTGGAGCGAGGCGGAGCCCGCTGCGACGCCGGCAACGATCTCCGCCAGGAACATGGACATATTGACTGCGAGCGCGATGGAGAGCGCCCAGCGCCAGCGTGGGCTATTCAGGTCCTTGGGGGAGGAGCAGTGGTCATCGTGGCAGCAGCCGGCCATTTGTCACCTCGTCGAGTTCGATGTGACACCCCATATGCACCCTGTAGTCACTAGAGGGTCAAGGGCATGGCGCAACTGGCGATCGGCGATCTCGCGAAGAGAACGAGTACGAAGGTGGAGACGATCCGTTACTATGAGAGGATTGGTCTTTTGCCGGCTCCAGCGCGTACCGGAGGTAACTACCGTTCCTACAGCGAAGGGCATCTTGGTCGTCTAAGCTTCATTCGGCGAGCCCGTGATCTCGGCTTCCCGCTCGATCAGGTGCGGGAGTTGCTGGCACTCGCTGATCAGAGGGACGGCTCTTGCGAGGCAGTGGACGTGATCGCGCGACAGCACTTAGCCGAAGTCGAGCGCAAAATCACGGACCTGACCGCGCTCCGGGACGAGCTTGCCGACGTCATCGGTCGCTGTGGTAGAGGCACCGTCGCCGACTGCCGCATTATCGAGACGCTCGCACCGGCCTCGGCATAAGGGTTTTCGCACAGCCTGCCCCGCAACCTGCCGCAGCCCGGCACCGCTGCCTCGCATGCCGGCGCTACGCGCCAGGAAGGCGCGACGAGTCGTGGGGATTCGACTTCAAGGCCCCCGCTGGATGGTGACGATGGGGCCTGCAACAGGAAGTGAAACCATGTTTTTTCATCCAGCGGCAAAACCCGATACCCCAAGGGGTTAGGGGTTTGGCAATAGGTTTTTGCACGCTGCATCAATGCCTTACAGTTCCACTTTCGATTTGACGGGCCATTTTTAAGACGTTTCCATTTCAACGGCTCGGGGTTTTTGAGTGGAGGAACAGCGATGCTTGAGCAACTCGTATACGGCCTGGTCACGACAGGAGGGGCGTTCGGCGCTGTGGTCTGGGCCGCGTTTGCCTGGGACCGCTTCATTCAGCGACGCAACGCGAGGGGCGTCCGGGAATGCTGAAATACGAAATGCAGGGAAAGGGGCCTTGGGGAAGCTTTCCGCCAACAACCCTCTACGCCGCCTATTCGAAGGAGGGTGGCGTCATCAAAATTGGCGTCACCAACAATCTCAAATCGCGCATCAGCCGATTTCGAAGCTACGCCGAAGACATTCGCGTCGTGATCGAGGTCGAGGTCGATGATCCGCTTTCCCATGAATATCATATCCACTGCCGGCTGAGCGGCGCCCATGAACGGGAGTGGGGGCGCGAATGGTATCCATCTCAACATACAGAATTACGCAACATCCTCGCGCATATGAACATGGAAGCATCCGGATATGCCGGATGGCTTGAGTCGATCATCGATACGTGGCCGAATATTGATGGGTATGTCCTTGGCTATCAGACGCCAGTTGCTTTGACGAAAGCCTGGTATCGGTAGGGCGCGTCCCTTCGCTGCGCTTCGGGCCAGGCTCTACTCGCTTCGCTCACCGAGCCCCAAGCGGGTCTCGGCCCTTCGGGTAACGATCCCTCGCGCTGATCGTCACGGTGGTCAGTCCGCACCCTGCTGTTGGACCTGGGCGATATGTGCGGCCATCCGCGTGGAGCTGCGCTCGGCCTCGCGGCTGAGGAACGTCCACGCTCGTTCCATCGCTCGCGTCCCTTGCACGCTCACCTGCGCCCTGGCGTGAAGAACCAGCGGCAGCTCGGCAACCGGCACGACATGAGGGCACAAGGCCGGGGCAAACCGGGCATGCCCGGCGCTCACCACCAGTCCCCAGACCGGCACCGCCTTGTCGCGGATCGCTCGCGCGATCGCCTCGACATGCAGTTGGTTTTGTCGAACGGCGTTCGTCACCACCGTCCTTTCCGCGCCGCGGCCATGGCGCGTCCAGGACGGAGCGAGGGGCGCGCCCTCGATGAACCCCGACCAGGTCTTCACCTCGAGTACGACCAGCGCGCTCGGCGCGCGCGCGATCACGTCGATTTCCGTCGATCTGCCGCGCTCGCGGAGCACCACGTTTCGCAACATCGGCCAGCCCAAGTCCCGTATGGAACCGGCCACCAATGCCTCACCCAGCGCGCCGATAGAGGCTGCGTGGTCAGGCTGTGCCTCCTGGGCATCCATGACGCCTGCCTCTCGGCGGCGTCGAAAGCGGGATAGCCAGGCCTCGATTATGCTTTCAGCTCCCATCCTCGGCCCTCCATCCCGCCAAGTTGGGCCACCGGGTTGCGAATGGCGCGTGTGGTGACGGCGGCATCCGAGCGGCACCACCCAACCAACAAAAGCTCGCCTGCTGACCTCAAAGTCTATCGCCGGGCAAGGTCGTGCCGCGTCAACCCCGCCCTACGGGCGCCCCTGCGGGGCCGCTCCAGTCCGGTCCTCGCCATGCTCGCCATGCTCGGCCCTGAAGGAGGGCCTGCGCGTGGCTGCGCGTGGCTCCGGTCCTCCTTCCGCGGAGGTTGACCCGTCCCGAAGCCCGTCGATCGCACTGCTTATCAGCAATTCCGCTGCACAAATCGGAGACACGGGACATGACCAAACTGGACAACGGCACCATCGCCACGGACCTGGACTCGGACATCGACAACGCGGCCCTCCTCGACCAGGGCTACTCCATCCGGCACATCGAGACCTACCACCGGGACATCGACCACACCTGCATCATCTGGGAAGTCCCGGAACTGACCGAGGCCGACTTCCCCTACTGAGCCCAGAGACACGAAGGGCCGGCCCGGCATGGGTCGGCCCTTTCTTCATGTCCCACAGCCTCGGGGGTGGTGGAGAGAACCCGCGCTTCGCGCGCCCTCCGGGCCTACGAGGCCGCGCGCCGCAAGCGGCGCTTTTCAGCGGCCTCTCCGGGGTGGTGGATTAGAGAATACACCCCGCGATCACCGCGATGACCACGACGGCGCCGCCGACGCCGATCTCGGCCATCTCGCGCGAGCCATGCGCATTGAAACTCGCCGCGCCGAGCAGGAACAGGCCCGCGCTCACGATCATGAAAACTAAAGGCGATGGCAGCCGAAGACGGAATTTCCGCTTCGGCCGCATCGCCTTGTTCGCGCTCCCCCGCCCGTTGAAGCCGTCCATCATGCGATCCTCGCGTTTAACCCGGACCCGGGCCGATCATGCCGCTCGGCATCACTTCCGGCGCGCATTTGGCGGTCGGATCGGCCGCCGCGCGGTAGGGCTTCACGATGCTCTCCTCGATCCACGCTTTCTGGCCGTTCGCCCGAATCACCTGAAGGAAGCCGTTCTCCGGGACTGCTGGTTCCTTCACGATCACGATTGCGGGCTGCCATCCCACCGTCGCGCTGGACGCGCTCGGTTGGGCCTTCAGGTTGACATGGAAATGCGGGTCCATCGACTGCTGCTCGGTGATATTGAGCATCATGCACTCGTAGCCCGCCAGCTTGTGCCTTTGCGTTTGCGCATGGGCCTGGGTCGAGAGCGCAACCGCGCAAACGCCCATAATCGCTAGACTTAGTCTCATGTTGATAACCCTCCTCAGCTCATAATCGTCGCGTTGGCCGCATTGCCGATCTTCGCGCTTTCGGCAGCATTCCACTGCGCCACCGTCTCGCCCGCGGTGACACCATTCGCCGCCAGCGTCGATGCGGAAACGTTCGGCATCGCTTCCGCCATCGTCTCGCTCGGATCGGCCTGGGCCAGTTCCAGCCCGGACGTCGGTCCGTAGTTGTAGACGGCACGGGCCTGCAGAACCGTGGGGCTCGAAACGCCCGCCGCCTGGAGTTCGCTATTTGCCTGCATCAAATATCCCGATGCGGCAATAGCCTCCGTTGTTGGATCATTCATGCCCGCGGATCCCTGGACGATCTGCGAGGCCAGCGACGGGTTTGCGGCAAGCGCCGTCTGAAGACCTTCCTGATAGGCGGCCGAATACATCTGGAAGGCCCCCTGCGCGCCCGAGCCGCTGACGTTCTGACAGCCGCTCTCGACGACGCAGGTCGCCGCCAGCGCCGATGGATTGACGCCTACCGCCTCGGCGTTCGAGACCGCCGAGGCGCCCCAGGTTTGCGACAGCATCGTATCGAGCGCATCGCTGCTCGTGCCGGTGCCGCCGGTGGACCCTGTCGACGTGCCGGTTCCCGTCCCCGTCCCCGTTCCCGTGCCGGTCGGATCGGAATCGCCGGCCAGTGGATTGGTCGGGGAGATCGTCACTGCCGGCACGCCGGGTTCCGACGCATAAGGCGTCACCTGGATCGGCACCTGAACCTGCGCCTGTGCCGAAAGCCCGCCTGCCAGGCTCGCGACAAGAGCGCCCATGGCAATGCCCGAGCGCCATACTCCTCTCTGTCTCATTCGCATCGATCGTCCTCCATTGCGTGACGATCGACCTTGGCGTGGCAGACTGCGAACGGCGCGCCGAATCATGACCCGTCGATCCGGCAATAATAGTGCCCGGCCGCCTGCAGGGGATGGAGCAGGCATGTGGCATCGCGCGACACGGCTGCGTGGTCCTGCCACTTCGCCAAACCGAAACCGCCCAGGAAAATTGCCAGCACCACGGCGCCCGCCGTCGCATAGCGCCGGCGCGCGACATCCTTGTTCCATCGCTGCTCGCGGATGACCAACACCTTCTCAAGACGCTCGGTGAAGAGCGGCATGGTCCGGTCGATCATCTGGACGGCAACGGCCTCGTGTTCGGACTTGGCCGCCAGCTCGATGTTTCGGATCTGCGTCAGGGCGAGCTGCGCCGCCCGATGCACTTCCTTGGCCCGAAGCAACTCTGCTTCAGCGGCGATCCGACCGTCGCGCGATGTCTGCTCGAAAACGCCATGGACCGAGACGGTCAGCTTGCCGAGCAGCTCCATCGCGCCCAGCAGCGCTGAAACGAACCGTCCTTCTGGTTCATTCCAGCGCACGGCCCACTCAACAGCCGCCGAGCGAACTTCCTCCGTCTGTCGTCGGAACTCCGCCACCCAATCCTTCGGGCCTTCGCCCTCAGATGGTGACGGCTCCTTCGACCCTACGCCGTCCATCAGCTTGCCTCGACCTCCCGCGCCTCAGCCGCCGCAACAGGCAGCCATTCGCGCGGGAAGCTCTCGAAGAACGCAGGGACGTCTTGGGTCCACCACCGGTTCACCCGGAGCTTGTCGAAGAACGAGAGCGGCGCACCGCCGGACTTGGCATGGCCGTTGGCCGCTTCCGCAAAGGTCAGACCCCTATCCGTCACCTGCGACATGCAGTTCAACGCGGGCATGACCGCGAATTGCGCCCCTTTCTTTGTCGCAGCGTCGATCGCGGGGTGCTCGAGGATGGGTTTGAAGGCCCCACTTACCGAGCGCCCGCTCAGCACCAGCCCTCCATTCATGACGATGACTGATGCCGTCGGCATGAACATGTCCACTTCCGCGAACTGTTCGAGGTAGTCCAGATCGGCTTTCTCCGGGCCGATGCAGAACAGACCCACCACCCGGACGGCGCTTCCCTCGATCGCCTCGAGGAGGGGCACCTCCTGGACCAAGCGGGAAAAGCCCGTCGCGCCGCCGCCGACATCCAGCACGGCGTCATAGCGATGCTGGATCAAGTCCTCGATCCGGCCCTCGATCCACGCTTTGCCGTCTTCGAGCCCGGCATTGGGCACCTCTTCGGCATCGGGAAAGAACAGCGACAAGGTATGGCTGCGATTTTGCTGGTCGGCGTTCCAGACCCGGATCGGGTTTCCCGCTGCGCGGAAATACTGGACCGCCGTATTGAGCAGCGCGGTCTTCCCGACCCGCTGCCGTCCCATCGCTATCCAGAGGATCGGCATCCGGTCCGCAGGCTTCATCTGTCCGTCAGGCATTCTAGCTCTCCTTCGTGATTGACGCTTCATGACGCGCTACTCGGCTTTCGCTTGCCGCCGAGCAGATACCAGTCGGCCTTCTCCATCGCGGCGATGGCGGCCTCCTTCGATCCTCGCGCGGGTAGCCCGGCTTCGCTGGCCGGTGCCGACGCCGGTAGTTCCGTAATCGGCGGGGCAGGGAGCCGTGCGATCGGAGCCCTCGGCGGCTGAAGGTAGACCGGCGCCGGGATCGTGCTTTCGCTGATGACGGGCGGCGACCAGTCCTTCGGAAAGCGCGACGGGGGCTTGGGTCGTGGCGGTGCCGCCGCCGCTCTGGCGGCAGCCACCGCCTTTCGTGCCTGGAGCCAGGTCTCCCGCGTGTTGCGCTCGGTCGGCGCTTGACCGCGCGTATCGACCAGTCCCAGCGCGGTAAGTCTGGCGCAGACAGGCGCCCAACGAATTCGGCTCCCGTTGGCCGTTGCCATCATCTCGTCATGGTGCTCAACCATCCACCAGAAGAGAGGCGAACGCTCTCCGGACTGCTCGATGAGCTTCATGACCGCTCGGGTGTCGCGCTTCCGTGTCTTCATGCCCTCATGCTGACCGCCCGTTTTGCGAACGGCATGCTGATTGGGTCCACAGGCTGGAAAAAATTCCGCCTCAGCGACAGATCAACGACAGGCTAGCGCCAGAGGAGTGACGGACGAACGACAGAGCAAAGTGAGATATATGGACCAATGCACCATCGGTGCTTTCGGTCTGGGCTTCCGGCAGATGACGGGCGCGTGATGTCGCTGACCACCGTGCTGATCACGACCTGGTGAAGGCCGATATCGGGTCGCCGTTCGCATTTGTTCGCAGGAAAATCTCTTCCGAAATCGGAAAAACTTTTCCGGTGGATGCGGGAAAAAAGAGAATGAAACACGAACAAAATGCGGGAGCACGTCGGCCTGCATCGGTTGGTGCAGCGACGGAAACCCCTTCATATCAAAGCGCTAATGGCGCCGTCCGAGACATGAATGTCGATCTCACGCATGCGGCGGTCGGTGAATACCGGTTTCAGGGGGAGCTAATCAGAGCCTTCTATGTCGATGAGCGCACCTGGTTCATCGCCACCGAAGTCTGCGCGGTGCTGGAACTCGCTAATCCTCGTCAGGTGATCAAGGCCCTTCGTTCGGTGCAAAGGGGTGTCAGTAGTATGGACACCCCTGGAGGCATCCAGCCGGTCAACCTGATCACCGAAAGCGGGCTCTACGTCCTGATATTCAAATCGCGGAAGCCTCAGGCTGAGGCCTTCCAAATTTGGGTCACAGATGAGGTTCTGCCTCAGATTCGCCGGACGGGTGCCTACTCGGCCCGGGGCCGGCTCGGCGATGATGCGTCCATAGTCATCCCCCCGCCTGACAGGCCCACTCGATTCATCGTCACGGCCGCCCCGGGCGACGCGCCGCACATTCGCAGGACGACGTTGGATGAGGCTCTCACCGAGTTTACCGGCTTGGACCGCCAGGCCATGTGCTACACGCTGAAGCAGATCGAGGTCTGGTGGAACAAGGTTCAGATCAAGGCCTCGGTTCGGGTGGCCCACGATGATGGCTTCGCTATCCATAAGCTGGATGAGACCATCCGCAACGGCTCGGAAATGGCCGATCACTTCCTCGACGTTGCCCCTTAACCTGATTGGCCGAATTAAAGCGCCCTTCGCAGATCGAGTTGCCAGAAAGGGCTTCCACCCAAAAAAGGAGGCCCATATGCGTCTCGCTCTTTGTGCCCTGCTCACGACCGCAATCACCTCGCCGGCGGCATTCGCCCAGAATTGCCCCGCCACCCCACAGGCGGACGCCGCGCCGATCCTGCATCTTGCCGAGACCGCCACGATCAAGGTTACGCCGAGCCTTTTGGTGGCGGACTTGGTAGCGAGCGCCGATTCTCCCATTGCCGTCACCGCGCAGCGCCGCGTGAACGGCCTGATGGCTCAGGCCT
>JAGWIL010000294.1 GCA_028866335.1 Rhodospirillales bacterium | reverse complement strand
ATCAGCCATGGCGGTGCCATGCGTGACATCGCCTGCGACGGCGTGCTGGTAACCGGCCGCTTCGTGCCCGAGGCGTCGCTATTCCTAAGCTCCGGCATGGCCTTGGCGAAGGCCGCGCAAGCCCCGGCAATCGACCAGGATGGGCGCTGCGCGAACCCGTTTTACTTCGCCTGCGGCAATGTGCTGCGAGCGGTTGAAACCGGGGGCTGGGCGTTCCGCGAGGGGCGTGCCGTGGGGGCGGCGGTGGCGCGGGACCTCGCGCGCCCCGTTGCCGCGCCGCGTGTGGCGGTGACGTTTGCGCCGCCGATCAAACTTGTGGTGCCTGGATTTGTGCGCGCTGGCGATGCAACACCGAGGGCACTCGGTGAATTTCAATTGAGGTTCACCACCCGCGTGCGGGGGGAATTATCGCTCGAATGCGATGGCGCGCGTGTCTGGTCCCGGCGCGGCGAGTTTTTGCCCGAGCGGCGGGTGCTGGTGCCAATGCCCACTGGCCTGCAAGCCGCACAGCGCATCAGCTTCTGTTTCCGCGAGGGCTGAACCATGCGCGTCGCGGCAATCGACCAAGGCACCACATCAACACGCTGCATCGTCATCGAGACAGGCGGGCGCTGGCATTTGAGCGGGGCGCGCACGCACACCCAGCACCACCCGCAGCCAGGCTGGGTGGAGCATGATCCTGAGGAACTGCTCAACAATATCCGCGCGCTGCTGCGTGGCGCTGGCCAGGTGGATGCCATCGGCATCGCCAACCAGGGCGAAAGCTGCCTTGCCTGGGACGCACAGAGCGGCGTTACATTCTCGCCGGTGATCGTCTGGCAGGATGCACGCACCGGGCCTGCTTTGCAGGCGATGGATGCTACGGCACATGCACGCGCGAAAGAGCTCAGCGGGCTGCCGCTGGATGCGTATTTCTCCGCCTCCAAGCTGGGGTGGATTCTGCGCCACAGCGAAGCAGCCCGCGCCGCACACGCCGCCGGGCGGCTGCGCCTTGGCACCACGGATGCGTTTTTTCTAGACAGGCTCTGCGGCGTATTCGCAACCGACGCGGCGACAGCCTCGCGCACCGGGCTGCTCGATTTGCACCGCGGCGTGTGGAGTGATGAGCTTTGCGCGCTGCACGGTGTGCCGGTTTCCGCTCTGCCGCCCATTCTGCCTGTGGATCACGGATTCGGAGCAATTGAGGGCGTGCCGGTGAAGGTCTCGATTGTGGACCAGCAGGCGGCGCTCTACGGGCATGGCTGCCGGCAGCCTGGCGATACCAAAATCACCTTCGGCACTGGCGCGTTTCTGCTCACGCTCTGCGGCACAACACCTGTGCATTCGCCAGCATTGTTGCCCACCATCGCCTGGCGGCAAAGCGGGCGGGCAAGCGAATATGCGCTAGAAGGCGGGGTTTACGACGCCGGGGCGGCGCTGGAATGGGCGCACAGACTGGGGTTTTACGACGATGTTGCGGAGCTTGGTGCGTTTGAAGGGCCGTCCGCACTCAGCCGTGGGTTGGTCTTTGTTCCGGCACTCTCGGGTTTGGCTGCCCCATATTGGGACCGTGAGGCCGCACCGCTTTTCATTGGGATGCGTCACGAAACTGGGCGGCGAGACATGGCTCGCGCGGTGCTTGAGGGCATTGCATTGCTGACGGCAGAACTGATCGGCGAGGCGGCGGCGGCGATGCCACTCTCGCGCGGCATCTCGATTGATGGCGGGCTTTCCCAGAGCGGCTATTTCGCGCAATTTTTGGCGAGCGCTGCGGGTGTTGAGATACGGGTGCCCGCCATGCACGAGCTCACCGCCATTGGCCTGGCCGAGCTGTGCGGAGTGGATTGCGGGCAAATCCGGGCAGCAGGTGCGGTGTTCCAACCGGATGGCTCGGTGCCGGAGGCTCTGCGCGCCCGGTTTAACGCCGCACTGACGCGCGCCCGCGGCTGGCATGGCGGGTGAAGCCCTTTATTAGAGTTATTAGAGCAACTCTAACGAAAAAGGCTCCCCGGCATACCGGAGAGCCTTTTCAGTGACTGAAGTTTTGCTAATCAACCGCACCTTTGAGGACGGCTTCCTCCGCGCTGATTTCCGTGCCGCGGGCAGCAATTTCCTCAGCATTGATCGGCGGGCCAGGGAAACGGGTGCGGGCGATGCCAAACCAGATCACCGCCAACAGCACCAGCAGGCCGATGAAATAATTATCCAGAATGTCATAAGGCGGGCGTGTGCCGACATAGATGATCAGCAGCGCGCCCAGCACGGTGATTACGGCGAAGGGTTTGGAAAGCCCGCCAAGGCGGAACGGCCCAAACTCGGTCCAGGTTTTGCCTTCAGCGAAAAGCCCAGCCAAAATCGGCATGGAGTAGGAGATGTAGAGGAACATCGCACAGCCCACGGCCAGCGCCGCGAAGGCCGGAGAGTACAGCGTGGCGGCGATGGAAAGCGCCACGGTCGCCCAGATCGCGTAAACCGGCGAACGGTGCTTATGGTCCACCTGCTTGAGGAACTTACTGCCAGGCAAACCGCCATCACGCGAGAAGGCATAAACCATGCGAGATGTGGAAGTAACGCCAGCCAACGCGCAGAGGAAATTTGCCAGCACAATGCCGATATAAAGCACATCCTTCAGCGCGGCGGGTACCGGCATCCCGGCCATCAGGTTGAAGATCACGTTGGCACCATCTCCCGCTGCCTTCACCGGATCTGGCATGGCGAGGATAAAGGAGCACAGCATCACCAAACCGCACACCGCAGACCAGAAGAT
>JAGWIL010000293.1 GCA_028866335.1 Rhodospirillales bacterium | reverse complement strand
TCCTGATATCGAGATCGAAGGGCTATATGTACAGGATACCCAGGCGCTGGGAACCATCCGCGCCGGGCATGTGGCCCGCGCCTTAACGGACCTGCCCCATGCGCGAGTGGGCACCGTGCTGCTGGCCGCTTTCGATGCCGGGCGCATGGAGCAGCATTTGCGGGCGTTGCTGTCGCCGGGGGCGGAGCTTGTCACGCTGGATGAGGTGAAGCTGCCGCAGACCTGGCTCACCACGAAAGGGCGCTATCTGGAGGCGCGGAACTTTGCCACCAATTACGTGTTCTTCCGCGATGATGACCGCTTCGCCACGCGCCTCACCACCGCCAATTACTGGGCGGGCTATGGCGCGAAGGAGGTGCTGTTCCAGCACATTCTGTTTGGCCAGGGCGGGCAGGTTCTGGCGGAATGGGCGCAGCCAGCCCCCGCCGGGGCGGGTGGTTATGTGCTGGACAGCCGCGAGGTTCGCGCGCGCTTTGGTCTAAAGCCTTTTACCGGGCAGTTGTTCATCCATGCCATCGGTGTCGCGGGGCATGATGTGGTGAAATACGCGCTGGATACCTTCGCCACGGATAACGGCGCCTCGCTTTCCTGCACGCATGACGCCAATGCCTGGCCCTCGGCGCGCTTCGCCGGGCTGCCCGCCCCGCGTGAGGATGAACGGGTGGTGCTGTGGGTGCAGAACAGCCATGGCGTGCCCATTCCGGCGGGCGGCTTGGCGCTGGACCGCATGGGGGCGGACGAACCCGTGGCGCTGGAGGAGACGATACCGCCCTTCGCTACCCGCGCGCTGGATGTGGCGGAACTGTTTCCTGATCTTCGCTGGCCTGCTCAGCTTGAATTGCGTTCAGGGATGCATATTGTCCGCCCGCGTTATGAGGTTGTGCGTGCTGGGCGCACGCGCATAGCGCATGTGAATGTGGAGCGCGCGGATTTGCAGCCGGACCCCGGCATAAAAACGCTGCATCCTGCCATGGGGCGTGGGTATCTTTTGCCATTTCCCGTGCTGCCGCAGGGCAGATTTAAAACCATCGCGTTGCCCACACCGATGGTTGAGACCGAGCGCGATATGCCGCTGCGTATGGATGTGTTCACGCCCCAGGGCGAAAAGATCGCGGAAAAATTTCTGGGCCGTTTGCCCCGCAACCATGATTGCGCGGTGGATCTTGACGATGTGTTGCCTGAAGGCGCGCTGCCCGATGGCGGCCATGCCGAGCTGGTTTATGATTTTCGCGATGGCGGCGAAGCGGATGGCTGGTTGCACGCGCTGTTCCGCTTCGAGGACCGCACCAATGGCCACGCGGCGGAGAGCAGTTTCGGCGCGCATATCTTCAACACGTTGATGACTTATAAGAACGAGCCGCAGAGCTATACCGGCAAGCCGCCGGGGCTTTCCACCAGGCTGTTCCTGAAGCTTGGCTTTGGCGGGCGGGAAAGTTTTTGCGTGCTCATCTATCCGGCCTCCGCCGCATGGGCGGAAAACTCCAGCACAGAGCTTGAACTTTACGATGGGCAGGGCGTGCTTCTGGAAACAGCGCGCATCTATATTGCCTGTTCAGGTTCGCAAATTGTAAAGCCTGCCCAGCATTTTACGTCAGAAGCACTTAACGCGGCTGGCGAGGCGGGGTATGTGCTGATCCGTGATGCCAGTTGCCGCTTGTTCGGGTTTCATGGTTTGGAAAATCAGGCGGGTGGCTTCTCGCTCGACCACATGTTTGGTTTTTAATATAATTTTGTTTAATAATCGTTAAATTTTTTGACACCGGCCTAACACGCCGGTGTCATTCTCTTTATCTTTTAGAATAAGGCTTGAAGCAGCGCGGGCATTTTCAAAATCTCCTCTCGTAAAAACAACTTCTGGAGGTTTAAAATGCCGTATATCCTGCTCTGGCTGCTGGGCATTCCGTTGCCGATCATCATCCTGCTGCTTCTGCTGTGGCATTGAGCGGAGATTTCTCATGAGCGAGATAGGTTTGACGCCGGTAGGTCCGGCCGCCATGGTTGTTGGCGGCGTGGCTGAGGCGCCCGCGCAATCAGCGGTCAATTGGGGTGCGGTGTTTGCTGGCGGTGTCGCCTGCGCGTCGCTCGCCATTATCCTTTCCATTCTTGGCCTCGGATTAGGCCTTGCTTCTCTTTCGCCCTGGCGGGGCGAGGGTCTTTCCGCGGCGGGCTTCACAGTGTGGGCCGCCATATGGCTGATTATCGTGCAATGGGTTTCGTCTTTTTTTGGCGGTTTTGTCGCCGGGCGGCTACGCACGAAATGGGTGGCTGTGCATACGGATGAGGTGGGTTTTCGTGACACCGTGCACGGCTTTCTCGCCTGGGGTGTGGCGTTGCTGTTTACCGCTGGTGCGCTGGCTTTGGCAGGTGCCGGGGCCACGGGCGTTGGTACACAAGTGGCGGCAAAAGCGGCGGATGCCGCCGGTACGCAGAATTATTATGTCAGCGAGTTGTTTCGTCCCGTGCCTGGCGTGGCTTCGGCCAATGGCGTTTCCATGCCAGGCGTGACAACCATGCAGCTTCGCGCGGATGCCACGGCCATTCTGGCCCGCGCGGCGGTAACGGGTGACGTGTCCCAGGCGGATCAAGGCTACCTCACGCAGCTTGTCGCCGCTGGAACCGGGCAAGATGCCACGACCGCCCAGGTGCAGGTGAACAACGTGCTGAATATGGAACGGGCTGACATTGTAAAAGCCAAGCAAGTGGCGAACGCGGCACGCAAAAGTGCTTCTGCCGCTTCAATCTATATGTTCTTCTCG
>JAGWIL010000292.1 GCA_028866335.1 Rhodospirillales bacterium | reverse complement strand
GCGCTGGCCACCAGCAGCCCCTGGCGCGCCGGGCTGGATGCCGCCTATGCCTGCGATGCACCGCAACCCGCGCAGATTCTGGATGGCGTGCCCGCCGAAATTCTGCCCTGCACGCAACGCTTTGGCGGCTGGCCCTATGTGGCGGTGGCGGCTGAGATTGACGGCGCGGTATACTACGCCGATGGCGTGCAGCCCGCCTTGCCCGCCATGCAACGCGCCATCGGTATCCTCAGCGGCAGGCTCTTCGCCCAGGCAGCAGGGCAGGCGGCGGTTGCGGGCTCCGACCAACTTTTGGCCCAGCGTTTGGCCGCGCACGCCTTCAGCTCCGGCGATGTCGGCCAGTACGAAGCATTGATGACCCTGGGTGCCAAGGCCAATCAAGGCGAGGATTTCCCCACGGCGGTGATCGCCTACCGTGCTGCCCTGGCCTTGCAGCAGAAAAAACTGGACGCGGACAACCCCGGCACAGTGGTGCCGATGCTGGCGCTGGCACTCAACCTTTCAGACCAAGGCCTATACCCCGAGGCGCAGGCCCAGTTTGCCGCCGCCGCCAAGCTGGCCCCGCGCGCCAGCGACCCCACCGCCCCCGCCACGTTGTACTATAACGAGGCGCTGGACCGACTAAACCAGGGGCATAACCGGCAGGCTATCGCGCTGCTCGGGCAGTCCCGTGAGCTTTACGCGGCACTGGTGCCGCCGGAATTGTTGCAACCCCAGCCTGACACCACCCGCGGCAGCGCGCTGTTCGCCATAAACGCACCGGCGGGCGTGGATACGCTGATGGCGTCACAAATGACGCTGAACAGCCCGGTGGTGCAGGCGGCATTGCTTGGCGTTATCGAAACCTGGCGCTACCAGGCGTTGGCGCTGGATAATCTGGGTAACGAAACAGGCAGCCGCCAGGCCATTGCCACCGCCAAGCGCATCGCCGACGATAACGGGCTGCAACCCCCCGCGCTGGATGCCAGGCTGGACCGGACAGGTGCCACACTGGCCGCCGCCAATAACCAACCTCTCACCGCGGCGCAGGACCTTGCCAGCGCCACGGCGGATTTTAATGATTCGCTGCCCGGCACACGCCCGGTGGCGGAAACCGCCTTGCTGCGCGGCGCGGCGCTGGCCCAGGGCGGGGATGAGCAGAGCGCGCTTGCCGCCTGCCGGAGCGGCGTGGCGCTGCTGCGCACGCTGCGGCTTGGCAGCACGGCAGCACTTATCGGCCCTTGCCTGGATGTGTATGCCAACGCGGCCGCCGCCAACCCGGCCCAGGCCGGTGCGCTGCACGGTGAAATGTTCGAAGCCGCTGAGCTGACCCAGGGCAGCGTAACGGCGCAGGAAATTGCCCAGGCGGCGGCCCGGCTGTCCTCCAGTGCTGCCAACCCGAAAGTGGCAGCGGCCATACGGGCCCAGCAGGACGCGCAACGCCAGCTTGAAAGCCTTTACCAGCAGCGCGACCAAGCGGCGCACGTGGCCAATAATGGTGCCGCGCTGGCCACACTGGATAAGCAGATTGCCGCCGCCAATGCCACGCTGCAACAGGCTGGCCTCGCGGAGCAGGCGGCAGCGCCTAATTACGGCCAGCTTGTGCAACAGGTGGTGCCCGCCGCCGAGGTGCTGAAGCTGCAGCAACCGGATGAAGCGTTTCTTGGCATCACCACCACCCCCGCCGGAAGCTGGGTGTTCTTCCTGCATGGCGGCAAAGTGGCGGTGGCACGCTCAGGCATGAGCGAGGCCGGCATGGCCGGGCTGGTGAAGGCCGTGCGCGCCAGCATCGAACCAGGTGATAACGGCCTGCCGCCTTTCGACATGAATGACGCGGCGAAAATCTACACCGCCACGCTGGGGCCGTTCGCCGCGCAAATGGGAGAGGTGCACAGCCTTGTCGTCGCCCCATCCGGCGCGCTGCTGGCGCTGCCATTCTCGCTGCTGCCCACCGGCCCCGCCAGCGTGGATAATCTTGCCGTCGCACCCTGGCTGATCCGCAAGACAACCCTCGCTTATGTACCAGCAGCGGCGAATTTCGTTTCATTGCGGCGCGCGCAGGGCACTTCCGCCGCGAAACAGCCTTGGTTTGGCTTTGGCGACTTCCAGCCCGTTACGCTGGCGCAAGCCCAGGCAACCTATAACACCGCCGCCTGCCCGGAGAGTGCGGCCGAGTTCGCCGGGTTGCCGCAACTGCCCTATGCGAAGCTGGAATTGCAGGCGGGTGCTGCGGTGTTCGGCGCCGGGCCGCAGGATGAGCTGCTAGGGGCGGGCTTCACCGTGCCAGATGTGGAAAGAGCAGACCTGAAGAATTTCCAGATTTTGCATTTCGCCACCCATGCGCTGCTGCCGACGGACCTGCCCTGCCAGGCGGAACCGGCCATCGTTACCTCGGCGCCTGCTGGTGCCGCCTCAGCCAATGATGCGCTGCTGACCACCAGCGCCGTGACAGGGCTGAAGCTGGATGCGAATCTCGTGGTGCTTTCCGCCTGCAACACCGGCGGCGGCGAGGCGGGCGGCGAAGCGCTCTCCGGCCTTGCGCGCAGCTTCTTCTACGCTGGCGCGCGCGCGATGATGGTGACGCAATGGTCGGTTAACGACCAGGTTTCGGCTTATCTGGTGGCTGATACACTCGCGCGCTTGCACGCGGGCAATGCGGGCGGGGCGGCGGGCAGCTTGCGGGCGGCGCAGCTTGCCCTCATCGGCGGGGCGGGCAAGGGCTTTCCGGCAAGCATCGCGGACCCATTTTATTGGGCCGCCTTCACGGTTATTGGCGATGGCGGCGCTGAG
>JAGWIL010000025.1 GCA_028866335.1 Rhodospirillales bacterium | reverse complement strand
CCCCGCCTGCATTCTGCCTTGCCTTCCCTGGTGTGGAAAATTTTTCCGGGTGGCGCCGCGTAAAGCGCCTGGGATAGGTTTACAAAGCGATGTTTAACGGCTGGTAAAAAAATGTCGTGGTTCTGGGATTCTTTGAAAATGATCAACAATTATATATTCGCGGCAGCGTTAAATTTATTTCCTGGTTTTTGACGCGATCAGAAATTTTTTGAATTAATCGACGCGGAGGCGAAGCAGCACGTCTTCGTGCAAGCGCCTTTGGTCTTCACTCACATAGAGGGCCGCGAGATCCGCCGAGGCGAAACGGGTGCCTTCCGGCATTTGCGCGCTGGACATGCGCTCGAGCGCGACGATCACGCAATCGGCGATCTGACGTGCGAAATCCTGCCGCTGGGCCTGGAAGAAGGCAAGATTATCGAGTTGATGTCGGATTGTGGTGATTTTCGTTACCGCCTCGCTCCGCTCTTTCTCCTGAAGAGGATTGGTATGCGGCGATTCGCGGCTGATATCCGCCAACAAGCCAGCAAGCCAGGAAAGCAAGGCCGAAGTTTGCCATAAAAGATCGAAAGCCTCGCTCGCATCCATCCGGTCGCGCAGAATCGCAACCTGCTCGGCCAGGATGGCGCAAACCAGCCCTTCGTTTTGTTCCTCTGTATCGTGCATCGGCTGGCTTTCTATTTAACCGGGCAAAGCTGTTTGACGACCGAGAGTAGCTGGTTTGGCTCCGCCGGTTTGGTGAGCCAACCGGAGGCACCGGCGGCCCGCGCCTCGTCTCGTTTGCGGCCACCGGATTCGGTAGTGAGCACAATGATCGGCGTATAACGCGCCGAGGCAATTTTGCGTGCTTCCTTAATAAAGCCAATTCCATCCAACTCCGGCATGTTCAAATCTGTTAGAATAACGGATGGCTTTACACCGTCTGTTAGTTTGGTGATGCCCTCACGGCCATTCATGCCTGTCTCGACGTCGTAACCGGCGCCTTTTAGAATATGAGACAAGCTCATCACCATCGTGGCGGAATCGTCGAGGACGAGGATTGTCGGCATAGAAGCGTGGCTCCGTTCTGGTGGCGCAAGATTTTTATACTCTGCGGTGGAAATGTTGAAGCGAGGTTAAATACGCGCAAAGATGTTTTCCCGCCAAACATGCACGATTTTAAGAAATTATTAGGAACGGACCTTTAATCGTACGGCATGAGCAAAGTTTTCCTGTTTCGTGCAAAAAAATTTGGCGGCCCGGTGGTGTTCCGCTTTTAGGCTAAAAACGGCTCAATTCGTATGTTGCGGTTGTGCCGCGCACCTGTTCAAAAGGAATGGTCTTCATGATATCCAGCATTGCCGCGCAGAGCGCGATTTCGGCCCTAAGCGGCCTGGCCGGAGCCAGCGCAAGTTCTGCCACCCCCCGGCCGGGACATTTTCTTAGCCTTGTTTCAGACGCCTTGCACGGTGTTAGCGCGCGGCAAGCATCCGCCGCTTCCGCCGAGGCAGGATACGCGGCCGGTGTGCCGGGTGCCACCTTGGGCAAGGCACTGGTTGCGAGCGACCGTGCAGAGGTGGCGTGGAACGCCACGGTCGCCGTACGTAATGAAGTTGTCTCCGCCTATCAGGCGGTTATGAACATGCAGTTCTGATCCATGCGCAGCTGGCGTGACATTTTGGCTCGTTTGCTTGGGCAGGCCTCACGAATTCCGAAATTGCTTTGGGCGGCGGGTGGCGTGGTTCTTGTGTCTCTTGGGGCTGTTATGTGGCTGGAACTTTCCGGCCCGCCATACGCGGTGCTGAATGAAGGGCTCTCCCCTACTGATGGCGGCAAGGTTATCGCCCAGTTGCAGAAGCTTGGCATACCCTACCAGTTACAGGCGGCCGGCAACGTGATTCTGGTTCCCGCCCCGCAACTGGCCCAGGCGCGGCTGCAACTTGGCGCGGCGGCAGTGCCTGGCTCTGATACGCAAACCGCCTGGAACCAGCTTGAAAACGCGCCGATGACCGCCTCTGACCTGGCGCAATCGACCATGGCGACACAGGCTTTGGAGCTTTCGCTGCAACAATCCATTCAGGCGATGAGCGGCATAAGCAGCGCGCAGGTGTTTCTTGCCTTGCCGCCTGAAACGCCTTTTCTTGCCGACCAACCAAAACCCGCTGCCTCGGTGGTGGTGGATGCCGGGCAGATGCAGGCCGCGGCACAGGGCGAGACGATCGCCAAATTGGTGGCTGGTGCCGTGCCGGGCCTGGCGGCGGAGGATGTGACGGTGGTGACCACAGATGGCACCACAGTTTACCCCGCAGGTGGCGCGATGAACACCGGCACACAATTGGCAACGCAAGCGCAGGTGGAGGCAGGTGCCGCGGCGCGCGTTGCGGGGTTGTTGATTCCGCTGGTGGGAGCCGGAAATTTTCAAACCGATGTTTCGGCGGATTTAGATTTTACCCAGGCCAGCATTCACGAGACAAGCTACGGGCCCACGCATATCATCCAGCACTCCAGCAGCAATCAGACATCGCAAACCGGCTCAGATGGCGCGGCACTTGGCATTCCCGGCGCGCTTTCCAACGAACCACCCGGCCAAACGACTGCAGCCCCCGCGCAACCGGCCACCGCAAAAACACAAGGCACGAAACAAACGCAAACAACCGCCGCCGTGCCAGCGCCGCCGCAACCCAGCCGCACCACCGATGACCTCGACCAGACTTTTGTAACCGACCAGACCGAAAGCGACATTACCAAGCCGGACTGGGCGGTAAAATCCATCGCCGTTTCGGTTGTGCTCAACCAGGCGAATTTGCCAAAAAATTTGACGGTAACGCAGATTAAAACTGCAATTGCCGCTGCTTTCGCCTACCCCAATGTGGCCGTGAATGTGCTGGCGACGCCATTCCAGAAGCAAGCAGCACCCATGGCGGGGGCACCCATCATCGCGGCGGCCAACCCGTTGGCACATGCGTTACTGGAAGTTCTGGCGGCGATAGCGTTGCTGTTCGGCCTGGCTTTGCCAGCCGGGCGGCGGATAGCGAACGTGAATTTGAGGACCATGCTGCCCGCCCCGCAACCTATGCAACGGCCATTGCCGGCCATTATTCCGCCCCGGGATTTTTCCGAATTGCGAGACCAGGCCTCGGATAATATTCCTGGTGTAGCGCGCCTCCTCCAAAGCTGGACTGAAGAAAATGAGTGAAGACGCCAAGCAATTATCTGCTCCCGTCATCTCCGGGCCTGAGCGCGCCGCCATGGTGTTGCGTGAACTGGGCGAGGAAACCGCCGCCGCCGTAATGCGCGAGATGGATGAAATGTCTGTCAACCGAATCTCTACCGCGATGTCGAACCTGAAGGGCATCACACCGCAATTGCGGGAAGACATCATGCTGTCTTTTGCCTCGGATTTAGGCATTACCGCGATTGGCGGCGACAGCATGAAGTTTTTAAGCCGTGTGCTAACCAACGCGCTCGGCGAGAGTAACGCGAAAGAAATTCTTGGCCGCTTGCGGCGCAATGAACGCCGTTCGAATTTTTATTTACCGCCGAACACCGATGCACGCACCCTGGCGATGCAGATGGCGCATGAAAGGCCGCAAACAATCGCTTTGTTGCTGGCGCATATTCCACATGAAATGGGCGCCAATCTGCTCAGCTTCATGCCTGAAGCCCTGGCCGCGGAGGCGCTTTACCGCTTCTCCAACCTCGATGTGGTCTCGCCCAGCGTGGTAAAGGAATTACGCGACATGCTGGACGAGTTGGCGATGCAGACCGGCACTGGCGGGCGGCGCGTAACCGATTTGGGCGGTGCGAAACAGACAGCCGATATTCTGAATCATTTCACTTCAGGCATGTCTGAAACCGTGCTGGGCGCCATTGACGAGCGGGACGCCAAAACGGCGGAGAAGATAAGAGAAAATCTCTTCACATTTATCGATCTTGGCAAGCTGCCAGACCGCTCCATGCAGATATTGCTGCGCGAGGTACCAGCAGACAAGCTTGCCCCGGCCCTGCGCCTGGTGGAAGAGGCCTTGCGGGAACGGTTCTTCCAGAACCTCTCTGCGCGGCAGGTGGAGGTGCTGAAGGAGGAGCTGACCAGCGGCCCGCCGATCCGCCGCTCCGATGCCCTGACCGCACAGACCGATATCGTCGATGTGGCGCTGAAACTCGCCGGAGAAGGGCGCATTTCCATAAGCAGCGCCGAGGAGATGGTTTGATGCCGGTTTTGCCTCCCATATCCGTCACGCAAAGCACAGCGCCTTCAGTGAATGCCAGCACGGCAACCGATGCGTCCGCCTGGGCGGATGCGCTTGCCAGCACCGCAGCACCACCGCAGAGCGGCGCCACCAGCACTGCCGATGCGCCAGTAGCCCCAAAGCAGACTGCCGGGAGCAAGAAAGATGCAGGCCAAACGCAAGCAGCGGCAATTGCTGACGCAAATGGCCTAACGGTTGAACCAAGCAAAACAACCAAAGCCGGGAAGCCGCAAAGCGTTTACACGCCGCCGCAACCATCAAGAGATGCGAAGACAGACGCGCATCTGGCTGTTGCCGTTGTGGCTCCTGCCCTGCAAACGCAACCAGTGCCGGAGAAGCCAACTGCCCCCGGCAATGAAAAAGCGCCCGGTGAAGCCGTGCAGAAAGCCACCCAGACCACAGCAGAAATTGGTGCCGAGGCCGCCGGAACCACAACCAGCCAAACGCCGCCGGGCAGCAGCATGGTTACAGCAAAAGCTGGGCCAGCAATGGCGCCTGCGCCAAAAGGCAGCGACACCACAACGTCCAAAGCGGCTGTGGCGACGGCGACGCCTTCATCAAATGCCCAACCCAATCTGTTAGATATGCCGCCCGCCGCCGCAAGCGGCCCGCAGGCTGATTCTGCCACAACGCAAAATACGGCAACGGTTAGCAGCAGCAAAGCGGCGGCGCAGCCCCCTGCCAGCCAGCCGGTTACCGCCAGCACGGCCCAGGCCCTTACCGCGCGGGCGGCACAAATTTCTGAAAGCATCGCAATAACGCCAAAGGAAAAAGAAAAGCTCAGTGTCCCCGCCGTTTCGGCCCTGGGCGGCGCCACCGCGCATGTTGCTGGATTTTCCGTGGCTTCCGCTGGCAGCACCACCCCGCACGCCAATGAAGTGGTTGAAAACTCCAGCACGGCCCCCGCGGCTTTGGCCGCCACGATTACGGCACTGCATCAATCCGGCCAGGCTGGCACGGTTTTGCGGCTGGACCCGCCAGGGCTTGGGCATCTTTCCGTAGAAGTGCGGCTGGGCGCACAAGGGCAGGTGAATGTGCTGTTTGTGCCTAGCACGGCTGATGCCGCGCAGGCCCTGCACGCCAGCCTGCCCGGCCTTGGCAGCGCCATGGCGCAGTCTGGCCTTACGCTGGGCCAGGCGCAGGTGGGCGGGCAATTTTCACAGCAAAGCGGGCAGAATAACCAAGGCGGCTATACGCCCCCCCGCCAGAACAATACCCTCAGCCCCGCTGCTGAACCGCAAACCACGCAAGGTGGGTTAAGCGCCTATGCTTGAGATTGATCCGCAAATGGAGGCTCTCGACCTTCTGGACCCGATGCGTGCACCTTTGCTGCGCTCGGTGCTCATGGAAACACTGGCCGACAGGTTCATGCGGCAGATCGCCTTCGTGCTATTTCAGCGGATGCGCCATTCCGTGCAATTGCTCTCCTGCATCCATAACGTCATCAGCCATGAATCCGCGATGTCCGCCCTGCCGGAAGTCATGCTGGCCGGCATCTCGGAACTCGCGCCGTTACGCGGGCGCATGTTGCTGGCCATCGATGGCGATTTGATCGGCGCGATGGTGGATGCGATGTGCGGTGCGACCTCCGCGCATCCGTTTGAGCGTTACGAGCTTTCAGCACTGGAAACACGCATCGGGCGGCAGATGGTGGACCTCGCTTTTGCCACCATCAGCGAAACCTTCACGCCTGTCGTTCCGCTCAGCCTCTCGGCTATCGCCTATGAAAACGCCACCGGCATGTTGGCCATTGCCGATGGGCAGGACTGGATGATTGCCGTGACCGGCATTTTTGAAACCGAGCTGGGCTCGGGCACCATTCGCCTCATTGTACCATATTCAGCGTTTGAAACACTTGAAGCGAAAATCGCCAATCAATCCGGTTTGCTTGGCGGGCGTGGGCCAGATGTGAACTGGACAGGCGGGGTAGGCCAATTAACCGACAGCACGAAAATTGGTCTGCGCTTTGAAGTGGCCAGGGCACAATTACCGTTGGTGGCGTTTCAAGCGTTGCGACCGGGGGATTTGCTGCCCGTGACGCTATTGCCCCATGCGGTGGCGGTGGGCGGCGGGGTGGATTTGTTTCTGGCCGATTATGGCCAGCAGGACGGGCATGTGTGCTGCCGCGTGAAAGCCGAAGATGAAGGAGAAACGCAGATGGTTGACCAGAGAGAACGCCTGACCGGAACTGAGAAACTCATTGAGCCAGAGCGCGTGGAGCTTGAACGCCTGCACGCACAGCCGCGTGGTGCGGCCGCCATCACCGCCAAAGTGGTGCTAGACAGGGTGCAGGTGGCGGTGGCGGTGGAGCTTGGCCGCGCCCAGATTAGCGTGAAAGACCTGCGCGCCCTGCGCCATGGGCAAATTCTGCAACTGGACCAGGTGATAGGCGAGCCATTGGCGATTTTCGCCAATGGCCAGAAGCTGGCATATGGCGAAGTTGTTGCCGTGGCCAATGACCGTTACGGCGTGCGCGTGACCGCGCTGGCGGAAGATGCCGTGAAGGAAGAGGAAGAAGCAGCTTCATGAATGCCAATGGCGTGAATAGCGGCGCCTGGCTGGCCTTCGCGGAATTTGCCGGGCCCGCGCTGCTGCTGATGCTGATTATTGGCCTGGGGGCTGGCATTTTGCAAACCGCGACGCAGGTGCGCGAGGCATCCATTCCCTTCGTGCTCAAGCTGGGCGGCCTGGCGCTAGTGACCATGACGGCGGGGCCGCTGATGATGGGGGCGGTTGAACATTACGCCACAAGATTATTCAATGCTATTCCGGGGCTTTTGCATGGCTGACACACTCGCCCTTCCAAGCTCGCGCGCCTTCAGCCTCGGTCAGCTTTCCGGGCCTATTGTTATCCTGATGGTGCTGGTAATGCTGGCGATTCCACTGCCGGGGCCTGCCATCTCCTTCCTGTTTGCACTGAATATTTCAGCCGGGCTCGTTATTCTCGCGGCATCGCTTTATATCCCCTCACCGTCTGAATTTTCCTCTTTCCCCTCTGTGCTGCTGGCCACCACGCTTATGCGTCTGGCGCTGAACGTGGCAACCGCGCGCGCCATTCTGCTCAACGGTTACACAGGGCCGGGGGCGGCTGGGCATGTGATCGAATCCTTCGGGCAATTCGCCGTTGGTGGAAATTACGTTGTTGGCGGCATCATCTTCGTTATTCTTATCATCATCAATTTTGTTGTGGTTACCAAGGGTGCCTCACGCGTGGCGGAAGTTTCCGCGCGTTTCATGCTGGATTCGTTGCCCGGCCGGCAGATGGCGATTGATGCCGAGATCAACGCCGGCATTCTCTCCCCCCAGGCGGCGGAGCGGCGGCGCGATACGCTGCGCCGGGAAGCCGATTTTTTTGGCGCGATGGATGGTGCCTCGAAATTCGTGCGCGGCGATGTTGTCGCGGCGATGATTATTCTGGTGGTGAACATGCTGGGCGGGCTGATTATCGGCACGCTGCAATTTGGGCTGCCGCTTGGCGATGCGGCGCGCACGTACACGCTGCTCACCGTGGGGGATGGGCTGGCGGCGCAAATTCCCTCGCTCACCATCTCTGTCGCGGCGGGTTTGGTGGTTACCCGCGTTGCCACCGGTGAGGATATCGGCGCGCAGATCAAATCCCAGCTTTCCAAATATCCGCAGGCATTGGCGATTGCGGCGGCCATCACAACCGCCATTGGGCTGGTGCCGCAGATGGCGCATATTCCGTTTTTGCTGTTGGGCGTGGCGCTGGGGGTTTCTGCCTGGCGGCTTTCGCGCGCGCAACCAGAGGCGGAACAGATTGAGGCGGCGCAAGGCGAAAATTCAAAGGCCGAGGTGAAACCAGACAATCTGATTGATGTGAGCGGCGTGGACCCGCTGGGCATGAATATCGGCTTTGCCCTGGCACCCATGGTGGGCACGGGCGAAGGGCGGCTGCTGGGGCGGTTAACCGCCGTGCGCCAGCGTTATGGCCGCGCCATGGGGTTTCTGGTGCCTGCCGTGCATATCCGCGATTCATCCGAGCTTGCCGCCCATGGCTACCGCTTCACGCTACGCGGCGCCACCATTGGCAGCGGCGAGGCATGGCCCGGCCAATGGCTGGCCATTGAAGGCCCGATGGTGGTGGAGAAACTTGCCATTGGCCGCCCGGTGAAGGACGCAGCTTTTGGCCAGAACGCGGTGTGGATTCCCCAAGGTGCGATTCCCGCGGCGGAAGAGCTTGGCTACACGGTGGTGGATACAGCCTCTGCCGTGGCCACGCATTTCGCCGAGGTGCTGAAGCGTTATGGGGCGGATTTGCTGGGCCGCCCGCAAGTGGAAGGGCTGATAACCCGGCTGGCCGAAACCACGCCGCGTTTGGCCGAAGATTTGCGCGCCACGCTTTCAGCCGGAATCATCCGCCAGGTTTGCCAGGGACTGCTGGCCGAGGAAGTGCCGGTGCGGGATTTCGAGCGTATCGCCGAGGCGCTGGTGGAAGCCGCCGATGGTGGTGCCAAAGAACCTGAGCGCCTGCTGGCGGCGGTACGGCTGCGGCTGGGGCGCTTTATCGCCGGGCAGTTCATGGGCAGCGACCCCACTTTGCGCGTTTCTGTGCTGCAGCCAAAACTGGAGGAGCTGGTTACCAAATCCCTCCGCGCGGCAAGGGAAAATGCAGGCGGCGAGGTGGAGGCTGAAATCGCCACGCATCTGCGACAGGCAGCGGAGCAGGCTGCCAAAGCCATGCGTGCGCGCGGTTCCAAACCTGTGCTGGTGGTGCAGGCGGCCATGCGCCGCGCCGTGGCAAAATGCGTGAGCGGATTGCTGCCGGTGATCGCGTTGGAGGAAATTCCGGAAACCATGCCGTTGCAGGTGGTGCATACGGCTGAGCCCGCCAATGGCTGACGCCGCCACCCCCGGCAAGGCCGAGCTTACGGCACTCTATGGCCATTGGATTAAGCGGATGGCGTTGCTGATGAAGGCGCGTATGCCCTGGGCGGATGTGGATGAAATGCTGCAATGGGGCGCTATCGGCATGATGGAAGCCTCGCAGCGTTTCGACCCTGTGCATGGCGTACCGTTCCAGGCTTTTGCCTCGCGGCGCATAAAGGGTGCCATGATAGACGGGCTGCGGCGCGAGGGCACGCGCCGGCGCGGCCAGACAAGTTTCGACCAGGAAACCGTGGATATCGCCGCGCATGACAGCGGCGACGGGCCGGAGGACCCGCTTTCCTTGCTCACCCGCGTGGATAACCGGGCTTTGCTGGTGGAGGCGCTGCGCGAACTGCCGCAGCTAGAATACCGCATTCTGGCGCTGCATTTTTACGATGAACTTAACAATCGGGAAATCGCGAGCGTGTTGGATATCAGCGAGGGCTACGCCTCGCGGCTGCGTAAGCGGGCGTTGGAGGCGCTCGCCCTGCATATCAATGCGGCGCAACGAGGGGAATTTGTATCTTGATAAACTTGGCTACGCTGCTGCTCGGGGTTTTCGTCATCCTCGGCGGTGCGATGACAGACCATGTGCCGATCTCCTCGCTGCTCAACATCACTGCTTTCATTATCGTCATGTGCGGCTCGGCGGCGGCCTGCCTGGTGCAATTCGGCTTTCATACCCTGCTCTCCGGCCTTAAAGCCGTGATGTGGCTTGCCAAGCCGCCCAGAATCGACCTCGCCGCATTCATCGACCATGTGGCGGATTGGTCCGCCAAGGCGCGGGGCTTTGGCACGCTGGTGCTGGAGCAGGAAATTCCCAACGTGGAAGACCCGTTCCAGCGCCAGGGCCTGCAAATGATCGTGGATAATACCGCACCGGAAGACTTTGCCTCCATGCTCAGCATCATTGCCGAAAACCTGGACCGCGAGCAGGAACACCCCGCCCATGTATGGGAAGCGCTGGGCGGTTATTCCCCCACCATCGGTGTGATGGGCGCGGTGCTGGGGTTGATCCACGTGATGATGCGGCTAGACCACCCGAGCGAGTTGGGCGAAGGCATCGCCACAGCTTTCATCGCCACCGTGTATGGCGTGGGGTTCGCCAATCTTATCGCTTTGCCCTTGGGCGGGCGGCTGAAATCCATCGCCAAGGAGCTTGAGCGCGAACGGATGGTGGTGATCCAAGGGTTTCTGCTGCTGGCGGAGGGCAAGCCGGGCATTGTTATCCGGCAGACGCTGAAGAGCTTTTTGCATGAAAAACCCAAGGCCAGGGCAGCAACCGATGAGCAGGAGGTGCCTGAAGGCGCCTCCCAGGCGGCCTGAACCATGGCCGGCACAAAACTTCCCGCGAAGAAACAAAAGCCCGAGCCACCGGCAAACCATGAGCGCTGGATTATATCCTACGCCGATTTGTTAACACTGCTGCTGGCAACTTTCGTGGTGCTGTATGCGTCCTCCACCCGCAATAAACTTAAGCAGGCGGAGATTACGCAGGCTTTTATAACGGCCTTTCATGGCACACCGCCAGCCGTGATGGTGCAGCAGCCTTCCGGTTCGCGCGGCGTGTTGCAGCACCAGGTTTCACCGATTCCAAAGCGGGTGGAATTGCCATCCTCCGCGCAAGCCAAAATTCCGCAGAACATGGCAAGGCAATTGGCAAAAGACATGCAGACCTTGCAGCAATTGCACCTGAAGCTGAGCTCGCTGTTCCAGCCGATGATCGAAAAACATCAGGTTACCATCAACGATGCGCCGCTCACTTTAACCATCCAGCTTGATGCCTCGGTGCTGTTCGATTCCGGTGAAGCAGTGCTGAAACCCGATGCCGCGAAGCTGCTCGCCCAGGTGGGCAATGGCCTTACGCAACTGCCTGCCGGGTACAGAATTACCGTGCAGGGTTATACTGATAATCAACCCATCGCCACCGCGCAATTTCCATCCAACTGGTCGCTCTCGGTTGAGCGGGCGGTTGCGGTGGTGCAGCTTTTTGTTGGCAACGGAGTTGGCGGCAATGTGCTGGCGGCGGAAGGGTTTGGCGAGTTCTCGCCTGTAACCAGCAACGGTACGGATGCGGGCCGCGCGCTAAACCGGCGCGTGGTGGTGGTTATTCACGCGCCCGAGCCCGCCGGGGCCGCACCACAACAAGACCAACCGCAAGGATGAATGCAACATGGCGAAAGCAAAAGCGCGCAAACCGAAAAAATTATTCAGCCCCTTCCTGCTTAGCCTTGCGGCGATGACAGGCTGGGCCGCCACGCATGAACCCGATAGCCTCGCTGATTTTGGCATGGCGGGGGCCTGGCTGCTTTCGGCCTTCGCGGTGGGGCTGCTGGTTTGCGCGGCACTCGCATTGCTGGCACCGCTTGGCGGGCTCTGCATGGAATCCCTCCGCCTTGCTTCCAGCAACCCTGGCACGCCACCCCAACGCGGCACCGAATCATGAGCTTCGTAACAGCCTCCCGCAATCGTAATTTTGTGCAAACTGTGCTGGCACCAGATACGGCTGAAATCGCCGCGCGGGATGTCGAAATTCAACGGCGTGTGAAGCAGGAGATTGCGAAACTTCGAGACACAGCCATGAGTGAAGCGAAGGAAGCCGGAGAGGCCGCCGCCCGCGCCGCGATGGCGCCGCAACGCGAAAAACTGGCACGGATGCTCAGCGTTATGGAACAGGGGGCGGCACAGTTTGCGGCACCTTTGGCGCTGAAGGAACAGGACCTTGCGGAGCTGGTGTTTGATATGGCTTTGCAGCTTGCGCGGCACATTGCCGGTGGAGAAAGCGGCAATGCGCGTGCCGAGCTGGCGGGGCTTGTTAAAAACCTGCTGAAGGAAGCCGCGGCTGAGCGGGGCCCACGCCAAACCATGCGGCTGCATCTGCACCCTTCCGATATTCCGGCATTGCGAGATCAACTGCCCGGTGAGGCGCTGGCGCTGGTGGCGGATGAAAGCATTACCCCCGGCGGCGCGTTGCTGGAGCTTGCGGCGGAAGACGGCGACAAGCTGGACAAGACAGAATGGGACGCGCGGCTGGAAAGCCGCTTTACCGCGTTGCAGGCCAGGCTCGCTTTGCCGGGTGAAACCGCCGCATGATTACGCTGGAAAGCCTTACCAACCGCACGGCGGAAACATTGCGTAGCGCACTTAGCGTCCCAACCGTGCGGCGCTATGGGCGCGTGCTGCGGGCCAATGGCGAGATGCTGCGCGTGAGCGGGTTGCAAGCCCCCATAGGGGCGCGCTGCATGATAGAGCAGGCGGAAGGCGAGGCCGCCGCCGAGATTATCGGGTTTGAGGCCGGGGCGATGCTGATGATGCCCGAACAAGGCACGCGCGGCATTATACGCGGGGCACGGGTGCGGGTGGAAACCACCGAGATGGCGGTGATGACCGGGCCCGGCCTGCTGGGCCGCATTCTGGATGCACGCGGCAACCCGCTGGATGGCAGCCCCCCGCCCGATGCCGCCGCCCCCTGGCCGATGCTGGGCAGCCCGATCAACCCCATGGCCCGCGCCAGAATCGAAACGCCGTTCGATACCGGGGTTTCGGCCATCAATGCGCTCACCACGCTGGGGCGCGGTATGCGTGTGGGGCTGTTCGCGGGTTCGGGCGTCGGCAAAACCACCATGCTGGGCATGATCGCGCGCCATGCCCAGGCGGATGTGGTGGTGCTGGCGATGATCGGCGAACGGGGCCGGGAAATTCGGGAATTCATCGAGGACCATCTCGGCACGGGCAGGTCCCGCGCCGTGGTTATTGCCTCCCCGGCGGATGACACTGCCCTTGCCCGCGTGCATGGCGCGTACCGCGCCGCCGCAATCGCCGAATATTTCCGCGCCCAGGGCAAGCATGTGCTGCTGCTGGTGGATAGCCTCACGCGCCTGGCCATGGCGTTGCGCGAGATTGGGCTGGCGGCGGGCGAGCCACCAGCCACCAGGGGCTACCCGCCTTCGGTGTTCGGCACGCTCTCCGCCTATGCGGAGCGCGCCGGCAATGGCGGGCCGGGCCAGGGTTCCATCACCGCCATCCATACCGTGCTGGTGGAAGGCGACGACCATGTGGGGGACCCGGTGGCAGACACCGCCCGCGCCATTCTGGACGGGCATATCGTGCTCTCCCGCGCCATGGCGGAGGCGGCGATTTATCCGCCCATCGATATTTCCGCCTCGCTCTCGCGCCCCATGCCGGGGCTGGTGACAAAAGAGCATCTGCACCTCGCCGGGCGGTTCCGCGCCCTTTGGGCAAGGAAGCGGGAGAAGCAGGATATTCTGGACCTCGGCGCCTATGCACCAGGGCGCGATGCGCTGCTGGATGAAGCCTTGCAGCGTATGCCCGCCATGGAGGATTTGCTGCGCCAGGATGCAGCTGCGCGCATGGGGCTTGACGGCGCGCTCGCCAAAATGCGCGCCGTGTTTGGAGACGAGCCATGAAACCCAAGGTTTTCGCGAAGCTGGACCTGCTGGCGGCCGCCAAGGAAACGGCCCTGCTGGACCAATTAAGCGGACATAACGCTGCCCTGCAGCGCTATGCGGCGCAGCGCGAGGTTCTTACCGCTTACCAGGAGCGGCTGGGCAATTTATGGCGCCGCGGCGGTGTGGTGCGCGCGGGCGATGCGAAACGCGCCGGGCAATTCAGCACCCAGGCTGAAGCAGCGATGCAGCAATTGGCTGAAACAATCGCCACCGAGCAAACACAGCTTTCCGGGTGCGCCGCCGCCCTGGCGGAATTGCGCACCCGGCGCCGCATTTTGCAGGACCGCCTGGCCAGCGCGCTGCGGCTGGAACAGACCTTCGCCCAAAACCGCGCGGCACAAGACCTGCCGCATAGTCGCACAAAATACGAAATAACAGCCTAAAATCTGAAGGAATCCAAAAATGGAGCTGTCGTTCTACAGTAATTTTACCACCACGCTGACAGCGCAGGAAGCGCAGATCAACGCGCTGCAACAACAGATATCAACCGGGCTGAAAGTGCAAACGCCGGACCAAAACCCCGCCGCCTAT
>JAGWIL010000024.1 GCA_028866335.1 Rhodospirillales bacterium | reverse complement strand
GCTGGAACTCAGCGAGATCCCCGGTATTATCGAATGTTACCGCAAAGCGGCCATGAACGCGCAAATGGCGGGGTTTGACGGCGTGGAGATCCACGGTGCCAATGGCTATCTGCTGGACCAGTTTCTGCAAGACTCCACCAATAAGCGGATAGATGAATATGGCGGTTCCATCGCCAACCGCGCTCGCTTGCTACTGGAGGTAACAGATGCCGCTGCCTCCGTTTTCGGGGCGGAGCTGGTGGGTGTGCACCTTGCCCCGCGCTGCGATTCGCACAGCATGGGCGATTCGAACCCTCTGGCTACATTTACCTATGTGGCCCACGAACTGCGTGAAAAAGGCATAGCCTTTATCTGCGCACGCGAACACCAGGCGGATGATTCCATTGGCCCACAGATCAAGAAAGCTTTCGGCGGGGTCTATATCGCCAATGAGGGCTTCACCAAGGAGAGCGCCGAGGCCGCCCTCGCGGCTGGCACGGCAGATGCAGTGGCCTGGGGTAAGACATTCATAGCCAACCCGGACCTCGTGACACGCTTTGCCAACAACGCCGAACTCAACAAGCCCGTGCCCGAAACCTTCTATGCTGAAGGCAGCACGGGCTACACCGACTATTCATCCCTGGAAACCGAGAACGCGTAGCCCGGCTCTACCGCCTTGCCATCCGTGCCGTCAGCAGGATGAGCAGGGCGGAAACCGCCATCGCAACCGTGCCGACCCCGAACAGCAGCTCGTAGCTTCCTGTTGCGTGGAACAGATGCGAAAAAAACGCCGCGACGGCGGCCTGCACAACCGCGTACACCATGGTCGCCAGCCCCCAATCGCCTGAAAGCCGCGTCACTGGCACCATTCCCGCAATGGCACCCGCCACCAGCATGACTGAGCCAAGCGCAATTGCGCCTACCGCCATGGCTGAAATAATCAGTGCAATTTGTGCATGTACCAGCAATGGCAGCGCCACGCCGCAGCCCATCACCACGTAACCGCTCCCCAAGGTCGGCAGAAACCCGAACCTATCCGCCACCCTCCCCAATAGCGGCGGCCCCAGCATGGCCGAAACACCCAGCCAGGCGGCAATTTCTGCGCCCGCCGCCACACCGCGGTGCAGCCCCAGCGCCGCGAAGCTGGAGAGGAACAGCATATGCGGCACAAACCCAAGTGCGGAGAGCGCATAGGCAATAATCATCAACAACACGGGACCCGGCGGAAGCCCTTTTGCGGCGTGGCGTGGCGGCGGCTCAATCCGGGATGGCGGCATCATCACCGCCACCGCCAGGGTTGCCAACACACACACTATTCCCAACGCCACCCAGGTGAATACCAGCCCTTTCGGCAGCAACAACGGCAACAGCAGGGCACTAAACGCCGTGCCTGCCCCCATGCCCGCGAAAGTAATGCCGGAAACCCGCCCTCGTGCGGCAGAAGGTGCCCGCCCCACCACGGCGGCGGCCATCAATACCATCAAAATTCCGCCGGTAATGCCGGAAATCAGCCGCCAGGCACCGAACCAGGCCCACCCCCAGTTTAATCCCGAGCCCAGTGTGGCCGCCGCCGTTAAGCCCATGAACAACAGTACCGCCGGCTTTACCGCAAATGCGTGCCGCCACATGCGCATCGCTGCCGCACCGATGAAGTAGCCCGCTAAATTTACCGTCCCCAGCCAAAAGGCACCTGCAGCACTGTACCACCCCGCCTTGGCCAAAGCGGGCACCAGCGGCGCGAAACCAAACCGTGCCACCCCGATGCTGACAAACATCGCCAGAAGACCGCTGAAAGCGGCGCGATAGATTGGGAAAGTCCGGGCGTTTTCCATTGACAGACAGATAGCCTCGCAAACTGTTTTGGCTATGCCCTGTTAGGGCTTGGCCCCCATGCGACCTTCCCCATGGTATTCCTGAGGCTCAGTTGGTATAGACCGGCTCCGTTCATTTCGAAGGTTTGTGACCCATGGCTCGCCGGCGGCAACTCTATGAAGGCAAAGCAAAAATTCTGTTCGAGGGGCCGGAGCCCGGCACGCTTGTGCAGTACTTCAAGGACGACGCCACCGCGTTCAACGCCCAGAAAAAGGGTACGATCACCGGCAAGGGCGTGCTGAACAACCGAATCAGCGAATTTCTGATGACGAAGTTGGCTGAGATTAACGTCCCTAATCACTTCATCCGCCGCCTTAATATGCGCGAGCAACTCATTAAAGAAGTTGAGATCATCCCCATCGAGGTCGTGGTCCGTAACATCGCGGCGGGTAGCATCGCCCAGCGCCTCGGTATCCCGGAAGGCACGCGCCTGCCGCGTTCGATTGTCGAATACTATTACAAGAACGATTCCCTCGGCGACCCGATGGTGGCAGAGGAGCACATCACCGCCTTCGGCTGGGCCACCCCGCCTGATATGGACGATATCGTTCACCTCACATTGCGCATTAATGATTTCCTGACCGGCCTGTTCCTTGGCGTCGGCATCACGCTGGTGGATTTCAAACTGGAATTCGGCCGCCTTTATGAGAACGAGGAAATGCGCGTGGTCCTGGCTGACGAAATCAGCCCGGATAATTGCCGCCTCTGGGATTCCAAGACCAACGAAAAGATGGATAAGGACCGCTTCCGCCGCGACCTCGGCAAGATCGAGGAAGCCTATCAGGAAGTCGCCCGCCGCCTTGGTATCCTCCCTGAAGCCGGTTCCCGGGACATGAAAGGCCCGGAGACGATGCAATAACAAGCATTATTTGTGAATTGAAGCGCATTAATAAAGAGGTTTTGTGATTCATGAAGGCCATCGTTACCATTATGTTGAAAAATGGCGTGCTCGACCCCCAGGGGAAGGCCATTGGCCACGCCCTGAATAATCTGGGCTTTGCTCAAGTTGGGGAGGTCCGCATGGGCAAAATCGTTGAACTGGAACTGACCGAGACCGATGCCGCCAAGGCTAAGACGCAAGCCGAGGACATGGCCCGCAAGCTGCTGGCCAACACGGTGATCGAGAGTTTCAAGGTCGAGATCACGGCCTGAGCATGAAAGCCGCCATCCTTCTTTTCCCCGGCATCAACCGGGAACGCGACATGGTTTTGGCGGTACGCCAGAGCTTCGGGCAGGAGCCCGCGATCGTCTGGCATAAGGAGAGCGAGCTGCCAGCAGGCACAGACCTCGTTATCCTGCCCGGCGGCTTCTCCTTCGGCGATTATCTACGCTGCGGCGCGATGGCCGCGCAAAGCCCCATCATGCGGGCGGTGAAAGCCCATGCCGAACGCGGCGGCTATGTGCTGGGGGTGTGCAACGGCTTCCAGATTATTACCGAGGCCGGGTTGCTGCCGGGCGCACTGCTGCGCAATGCGGGGCTTCGCTTTCTCTCCATGGATACGATGCTGAAAGTGGAGCGCGCCGATACTGTATTCACCTCCAAATGGAAAAAGGGGGCTGAGTTCCGCGCCCCCATGGCGCATGGCGATGGGAATTACACCGCCGATGACACCACGCTGGACCGGTTGGAAGGCGAAGGGCTGGTGGCGTTCCGCTACAGCGACATCAATCGCAATGGTTCAGCACGCAGCATAGCGGGCATCTTCTCACCCAATTTGCGTGTGTTGGGGCTGATGCCCCACCCAGAAAATCTTGTCGACCCGCTGATGGGCGGCGTTGACGGCAAACCCCTCTTTGATTCCCTGGCGGCAGCATGATACAAGTGAACGAATCTCTCGCCAAATCCTTCGGGCTGAATGCCGAGGAATGGGGCAAGGTTCTGGAGATCATGGGGCGTACCCCGAGCTATACAGAGCTTGGCATTTTCTCCGTCATGTGGTCCGAGCATTGCTCCTATAAATCCAGCCGCGTCTGGTTGAAGGAGCTGCCAACTAAGGCTCCGTGGGTGATCCACGGCCCCGGCGAGAATGCCGGTGTGATCGATATCGGCGACGGGCTGGCAGCCATTTTCAAAATGGAATCGCATAACCACCCGAGCTTCATCGAGCCCTACCAAGGCGCGGCGACAGGCGTGGGCGGAATCTTACGTGACGTGTTCACCATGGGCGCGCGCCCCATCGCGAACCTGAATGCGCTACGCTTTGGCGACCCTGCTTTGCCCGTGACCAAGCGCGTGGTGGATGGCGTGGTGCGCGGCATTGGTGGCTATGGCAATTGCGTCGGCGTGCCTACCGTGGGCGGCGAGGTGAATTTTCACCCGGCCTATAATGGAAACCCGCTGGTAAATGCGATGACCGTTGGCATTGCCCGCAAGGACAAGATTTTCCTCTCGGCGGCCGCGGGCATTGGCAATCCCGTGGTGTATGTTGGCTCCAAGACCGGGCGCGACGGCATCCACGGCGCGACCATGGCGAGCACCGAGTTCGACGCTGCCTCAGAGGATAAGCGCCCTACGGTGCAGGTGGGTGATCCGTTTACCGAGAAACTGCTGATCGAGGCGTGCCTGGAGCTGATGCAGACGGATGCGATCGTCGCAATTCAGGACATGGGCGCGGCGGGGTTAACCTCTTCGTCTGTGGAAATGGCCGGCAAGGGCGGTGTTGGCATTGAACTGATCCTGGACGATGTGCCGCAGCGCGAGACTGGCATGAGCGCCTATGAGATGATGCTCTCCGAAAGCCAGGAGCGCATGTTGCTGGTGCTGAAGCCCGAGCGTTCGGAGATGGCCCGCGCCATTATCGAGAAATGGGATTTGGATTACGCGGTGATCGGCCATATCACTGATACCGGGCGGATTGTGGTGAAGCATAAGGGCCAGATTGAGGCGGACATTCTGCTGGCACCGCTGGCCGACGAAGCGCCGCTCTATCGCCGCCCCATTGTGGAAACACCCAAGCCCGCCAAGCTGGAACCGATTTCCAGCCATGCGCCGCTGGACCAGGCGTTGATTAAACTGATGGGTTCGGCGGATTTGTGTTCCCGCCGCTGGATTTTCGACCAGTACGATTCGACCGTGGGCGGCCAGACCGTGAAACGCCCGGCCCAGGCGGATGCTGCTATTGTGCGGTTGGAGGGCTCCAGCCGCGCCTTGGCGATCACCACGGACGTAACCCCGCGCTATTGCGTGGCGGATGCGGAAATGGGAGGTGCTCAGGCAGTTGCCGAGGCATGGCGCAACATCACCGCGACGGGTGCCCTGCCTTTGGCGGTGACGGACAACATGAATTTCGGCAACCCCGAGAAACCGGAGATCATGGGTCAGTTCGCCAGCGCCATTAAAGGCATGGCAGCGGCATGCAAGGCGCTGGATTTCCCGGTCGTTTCAGGAAACGTCTCGCTTTACAACGAGACCGAAGGCCGTCCGATTCTGCCTACTCCGGCCATTGGCGCCGTGGGCGTGCTGGAGGATGCCGCCAAGGCCGTAGGGTATGGGCTGAAACCCGGGCTCTCGCTGGTTGTGGTCGGCGAAACCAAGGGCGAACTCGGCCGCTCGCTTTACCTTCGCGAGCTTCTGGGCCGCGAGGAAGGCGCGCCGCCGCCGGTTGATCTGGCCGCCGAGCGCCGTAACGGCGACTTCGTGAGAGCACGGATTCTGGCCGGCGACGTGGTGGCCTGCCATGACGTGTCCGATGGCGGTTTGTTGGTGGCTGTGGCCGAAATGGCCTTGGGCGGAGGCTGCGGGGTGGAACTGACGGGCGCGGGTGCCGCGGAATATTGGTTTGGTGAAGATCAGGCCCGTTACGTTCTGGCCGTGAAGGATAATGCCGATCTATTGGCCGCCGCCGCTGCTGCCGGTATTCCGGCGCAGCATATCGGCCGTTCCTCTGACGAGAAAAAATTGACACTGCCTGATGGCCTTGCCATATCTCTGCCTCAATTGAGCGATGCCCATGAGGGATTTTTTCCCCGCTGGTTCGCCTGAGAAGGATTGCAAAACATGGCCATGCCAGCAGGCGAGATCGAGGCTCTGATAAAGGCCGCCTTCCCTGACGCCAAGATTCACCTTGAGGATCTGGCCGGGGATAATGACCATTACGCGGCGACCGTGGTTTCTGAAGCATTCCGGGGCGTACCCCGGGTGCGCCAGCACCAGATGGTATATGCCGCACTTCAAGGCCGCATGGGCGGCGAACTTCACGCTTTGGCGCTACAAACCTCCGCGCCGGAATAAGGACTGTTAACTCTATGGAAAATCCCGTTTTCGCTGAAATTCAGAAGCATATCGATAGTGCGCCCGTGATGCTGTTCATGAAGGGCACACCGATGTTCCCGCAATGCGGTTTTTCCGCGCGGGTGGTACAGATTCTTAAACATGCTGGCGTTCCTTTCTCCTCCGTGAACGTTCTGGAAAACCCGGAAATTCGTGATGGTATCAAGAGTTTTTCAAATTGGCCGACCATCCCGCAACTTTACGTCAAGGGTGAATTCGTTGGCGGCTGCGATATCGTGACCGAGATGTACCAGGCTGGCGAGCTACAATCCCTTCTGCGTGACAAAGGAATTGCTCAGACTGCCGCTTGATCTTCCCGTTGCCGGGTGATTGTTTTCATCACGGACGAGTTGCCTAAACCAAGTGCCGCTGGGCACTTGGCTATGAACCACGCAATTATCTCCTGGCTTCACAACGAAGGGCATGATGTAACTGTCATGCTCACAGGTATGCGGTTAACCGCTCCCGTGGAGCGATATGAGCTGGCACATGTTATGGGTCCACATATGTGCAGCGCCGACAAATATATTATAGCAAGACCTCTGGCCGTTGGGAGAATGTTTTTCCGCAGGCTGTTTCGCTGCCTCCCCCCTGCGTTAGCCGTTAAATTGCGCCGCTCGAAGGATGGGTCCGATGCTGTGCTCGGAAAATTTCCGGCGTTGGGTGAAATTCGCTGGTTTAACCGTGCTCTTGAGAAATTAGAGCCCGAAGCTGTATTTATCGACACTATTTTCCGGGCTCCGCTTTTAGCCAATTCTGGGCTTGCCTGGTCCAAACGAATATTAATCACTCACGATGTGTTTCACCGCAGAGCCGACGCCATGGAAGCTGTTGGCTACCACGTTCTACCGAAAGGCTTAACGCGGCATAAGGAAATGCAACTCCTGGCTCACGCCGCGCATATCGTAGCTATTCAGCCAGAAGAAGCAGAGTTGCTGCGCGAGATGTGCCCGAAAGCCAATGTAATTACCGCTCCAATGCCCGCGCTGCCTTGCCCGCCTGCGGTTGACATAAAGAGACTTGTTGGCCGCCTGGTGTTCGTTGGCAGTGATTCGCTGCCAAATCTCGATGGGTTACGATGGTTTTTTGCTGAAATCTGGCCAGAGTTGCGGGGCCATGGTGTGACACTCGATTTAATTGGTGATTGTGGCACTGCATTGCGGCGGTTACCCCCCGGCGTAAATGCCTTGGGGCGGGTGCCAGATCTCGCACCAGTGCTTCAGCGGGCCGCACTTGCAATTTCCCCACTCCGAACCGGCTCTGGCTTAAAAATCAAACTTCTTGATTATGCCCGGCATGGACTATTTACGGTTGCAACTGCACCTAGCCTGCAAGGTTTCGTTGATGAGCCGGAATCTCCGTTTATTGTTGCCGGCAGCGCCGGCATGTTTGCCGAATCCGTATTGCAACATGCCGCAGCTCCTCGACAGCCACATATAGCCTTGGCCTACGTGCAACGCCATTACAACACGGAACAGGCATTCGCGGGATTAAAGGGGGCTTTGAGCACGATCGGCCGCAAACAAAATATTACAGGCTAAGCCAGCACCGCCAAACTTTGTCTAAAATAAAGCTCCATATTGTACGAACATTAAGTTTCCGGCTGCAAGGTGATTGCATGTCAATCAGATCGTGCAATGCCCGAGCCACAGCTATTACCTGATGCCTCAGGTGCCAACCAAATGGAAATACCGGCACGAACGGACCGTGAATTAAGGCAGCATAATGCCCGACACCGGATTGCGGAGCGGCGCCGGATCGTTCAGAAATTTCGGCAAGAATTGGCGGCGGACAGGCTGGCCGTGCATTTTCAGCCGATTATATCATTGCATAATGGGCTCGCAACCGGGGCGGAAGCGATGCTGCGGCTTAACCATGCGCGCCGCGGGTTTATACCCGCGGGACAGTTTTTACCTCTGGCTGAGCACTCTGACATTATCATCGATGTCGGTGGCTGGATGTTACGCGCCGCCTGCCAGGATATTGCACAACTTCCGGAACATTTTTCGGTTTCATTGGCGCTTTCGCTACGACATTTACAAAGTGGGGAATTGGTCAGGCATCTATTAGAGGCGCTTGACCGATCTGCTATCGCACCGGAAAGATTGGAATTACTTATAACGGAAGCCATGCTGCTCGATGCTAATGAAGATACAAATTTTGCTTTAAAGGCCGTTCAAGGAATTGGCGTTCGCCTGGCATTGAACCAGTTCGGCTTGGGGTATGCTTCCCTGGCTCCGCTGAAGCGGCTGCCTATTTCTAATTTGCGCCTTGACCGAACGATGGTTCAAAACTTAACCGGCCCCCCCTCCGCCGCAGCACTTACTCACGCGGCGATCGAGGCAGGGCACGCTCTGGGCTGTTCTGTGCTCGCTGATGGGGTTGAATCCGCGGCTCAATACGATCTGCTCCGCCAAGCACGCGCTGATGAAGGACAGGGCGCGTTTTTCGGCCATGCGATCCCAGGTGAAGAATTTGCCCAAATGTTCGGCATGAAATGAAGACTATCGTAAATCTTTGGACATAGGGCTCAAACTGGGGTTTGAAGGCGGCTGACGGATCGGGCATAAGTTCTAGCTCATGAACTCCCACCCTGCCGAACAAACGATCCTGGAAATGCTCGCCGCCTGCGGGAAGCACAAATCTATTAGCCCCACAGATGCCGCTAAGGCGCTTGCCGGTAATCCATCTGACGAGAGTTGGCGGAAGTTCCTGGCACCCGTAAAGCTGGCCGCACAGCGCCTAGCCCGGGCAGGGCAGATAGAAATTATACGCAAAGGCAAGCCAATTGATCCGGAATTGCTGCACGGCGTTACACGCCTGCGCCTAACAAGCCCAGAGGAGTGACCGGTGCGCCAAGCAATGACAAACCTATTCACCGGCTTTACAGAAGGCTGGAGCCTTGCAAAGCCCTATTTTAAGTCTGAGCAAAAGCGTGTTGCCTGGGGGCTGTTGGGAACTGTCATTGCGCTTAACCTGATACAGGTTGGGCTGAATGTTGTTCTGACCTATTGGAGCGCAGATTTTTTCAATGCCATCCAGGTATATGATGTAAAGACGGTTGTTACCCTGCTTTATCTGCCGATTGTTCAGATACCAGGCAAAGGGCCAATGGCAGGATTTGCCGAGCTTGTTACGATTTATGTGCTGATTGCGGTATACGCCACATACCTAACTCAGATGCTACAGATTAAATGGCGGCAGTGGTTGACAATCCATTATGTTAAAAACTGGCTACATGACCGCGCGTATTATAACATCAGCCTTAGCCATGTTCCTAATGCTGTCGTGGATAACCCGGATCAGCGTATCTCCGAGGATCTCAACGATTTTACCAACAACACCCTCTCCCTCGGAACAGATTTTATTACAAACGTTGTGACGCTGTTTAGTTTTGTGTTCGTGCTTTACAGCATCTCTGGTTCCATCACCCTCTTTGGTGTTACGATCCCGGGCTATATGCTTTGGGTTGCGGTGCTTTATTCCTTAGTTGGAACCGGTATTACACATCTCATCGGCCGTAGACTGATACCGCTATCATTCAATCAACAAAAATATGAGGCGAATTTCCGCTTTCGTCTCGTAAGAGTGCGCGAAAACCCAGAAGGGATCGCTTTGTCGCATGGTGAGGCCGAAGAAGATGCAGAACTAGGCTCTAGCTTCCAATTTGTTAGGGATAATTTCTGGGCCATTATGCGCCGAACTAAAGTGCTAAATTTTTTCACGATTAGTTTTTCGCAAATTGCGAGCATCTTTCCGCTCGTTGTTACTCTGCCACGCTATTTCGCCAAACAAGTCGGTCTGGGCGGATTGCAACAGATTCAATTGGTGTTCGGGCAAGTCCAGGGCGCGCTTTCCTGGTTTGTCACCTCGTATCAAAATTTAGTTCTGCTCAGAGCTACCGTTTCACGACTTTACGGCTTTCGCGAAGCTATGGAAAATGCCCGCGCCGTGGCCGCACGCGGCCCCGACATTAGTGATGGGGCGAATGAGCTCGTTCTAAGAGACCTAACTCTAACGCTGCCCGATGGACGCAAGCTACTCGACCATACAGCATTGCAGCTAAAGCCTGGCGAACCAGTTATTCTCTCCGGTGCCTCGGGTTCTGGAAAATCGACCGTGTTTCGGGCTATTGCGGGAATTTGGCCATTTGGCAGTGGAGAAATAGCGCGGCCGACTGGACGCCTTTTATTCTTGCCACAGAAGCCTTATTTCCCCCTCGGAACATTAAAACGCAATCTGGCTTACCCATCAGCTATCGATAATTTAGACGATGCAGATGCTGCCGAAGCCCTGAATCTGATGGGCCTTGAGCATTTGGTGCCAATGCTGGAGGAAAGTGCGAATTGGGGTTTGGCGCTTTCTGGAGGCGAGCAGCAACGGCTTGCATTGGCGCGTGCTTTTCTTGCGAAACCGGACTGGCTGTTTCTTGATGAAGCGACATCGGCCCTTGATAAGCCGTTAGCCGAACGGGTTTGGACAGCCTTGCGCACAAGGCTGCCACATACAACGATTGTTGCCATCAGCCATCATGAGGCTAGTACCCGGCACTTAAATTTGGCTAATGGAGTGTTGGAAACCGTAGCGTAACAGTATTCAACTTTGTCCGCTGGCCAAGCGTAGACCAGGTTGGCGGGCGGCAATGCGCGCACGGATCTCTTCTAGCTTACTGCCCATCGTGCAAAGCGGTGCAAAACTTTCAGCTTCGCGCCTTGCCTGCATGGCAACCGGCAACGCAATAACACCATCTAAGGCGTTATCGAAAATGCCGCGATGGCCCGTATCCAGGAATGACTCAGCCGGCGTATTTTCGGCGAATAGGGCGCTGTGCCGGGATAGTTCAAGGTGGTAATATGTAACTGCCAGGTCGCTATCATTCTGCCGAATACTGTTCCAGTTGATGAGCGCCTTGGCTGGAACAAGCACACCATCAATATAAAGCGCGTGGTCCGGGGAAATCTTTAGTCGGCGAGAGGGCACACCTTCGGCCAGAGCGCCCGGTTCAATCGTGACCGGCCGTAAAATATCCGGCCTGAGGGCAGAAGAAAGATCGATTTTTCGTTTCCCAATCCAGATGATCTCTTGTTCTTCACTGTCGAGCGTGATGACGCGGTCCCCCGCTACCAGCGTTTCGACCGGAACCTCCCCTTTGGTGGTGAGGATAAGAGTATTTTCTGTAAAACAGGGATTGATCGGTGTGTCCGCCACGATAATCGCATCAACAAACTGGTTGTTGCTGTTTGGGTTTGGGCGTTCGGCGAAAGAAATTTCAAGAGTACCCTGATTGGCGGCAGTACCAAAAAGACCAAGCGCAATTTCATCAATGATGGTCTGTTCGTTTGCGTTAAACGTAAAGGGCGTATTAGTACTCATTTCTACCGTGCCATTCACGATAGAAACATAATCGGCGCTTTGGGCTGCGAAGCTGATATGATTGAGGAAATCCGCGTTATCAGCCGTGGCCGTTCCCGCAGTGTCAAGCGTGTTGAACAAGGTATCGACTGACTGGATGCTTATCTGATCGCCCAGAGTGCCATAATTATGGTATTTGCTGGGGAGCATATTGGCGATGGTGCCGCCGCCGAAATCCGCTACCGGGGTAATCACACCGTTGATCGTTTCGGTTCCCGCCCCAATGCCCGTGCGGGAGAAAATGATGACGCCGCTCGCAGAACCTGCGTTCTGAAAGGTTAGGTTGGTGGCGACACTATAGGCCGAGGTAACCGAAAGCGTGCCACCGCTGGCAATGATTGTACCATAGCTTGAACCAGACATGCTGCTTTCCCCTGCCGCGCCAACACCTTAAGATGAATTAACACCAGAAGAGTATACCGAAGATTGTAGCGAAAGCGGTTAATTAGGCAATAAACTCCAGGGGTAAGTTTTTTTGAAAATACGGCCAAATGATCCGCATTAAATGATAAATCCGCCCCCGAGAATGCGCGAACCTTCATAAAATACCGCGGCTTGGCCGGGCGCGGCAATCGCCGGTTCATCAAGCTCCAATAATGCCCCCTGCCCTTCCGGGCGAATATTCGCGCCGCGCAGGCAGTCCCTTGCGCGCAATTTTACCTCTGCGCGGTGTTCGCTCGGCGTAATGAGCCAATTTACATCACGCAATTTTACCTCTCGGCTTTGGGCACCACGGGGGCCGACGATAATGCGCCTGGTGGCGGGCTCGATGGATTTGACGACCATATGAGCCGCTTTATCTGGCAGGCGCTTGGCCTGGCCGATGGTATACCGGGCAATGCCTTGATGGTTACCAAGTACCCGTCCATCCTCCGACATCACCTCGCCTTGCTCCAGCGCATCTGGCCGGAAGGCTTCCACGATTCCCGCATAGCTACCTGTAGGCACGAAACAGATGTCCTGGCTGTCCGGTTTTTCAGCGACAACGAGGCCCATTTCTGCGGCGATTGCCCGGACTTCAGCTTTAGAAGCAAAGCCGCCCAACGGGAAACGACAATAATCCAGTTGTTCCTGGGTTGTCGCGAAGAGAAACCAGCTTTGATCCCGGCTCTCATCCACGGCCTTGTGCAATTCAGCACCGGCCACCCCTTCTATCCGGCGAACGTAATGGCCGGTTGCCAAGGCATCCGCGCCGAGATCTTTGGCCATCTCCAACAAATCGCCAAATTTCAAATGCTGATTACAGGCGATGCAAGGCACTGGGGTTTGGCCTTGCGCATAAGCATCAGCGAATGCGGAAATAACACTTTGCTTAAAGCGTGTTTCGCTATCGACAACATAATGAGCGATACCGAGCCTATCGGCCACGCGCTTGGCGTCATGAATGTCTTGACCAGCGCAGCACGCGCCCTTCCGCTGGGAAGCCTGCCCGTGGTCGTATAACTGTAATGTGACTCCTATTACCTCATGCCCTTCGCGCGCCATCAGCCCGGCTACGACTGAGCTATCCACTCCGCCGGACATGGCGACAACGACCCGCATTTTACTTGCCCGCATTCCGAGTGGCGGCGGGAAGCCTTACAACCAGCCCATCCAGAGCTTCAGAAACGACGATTTGGCAGCCAAGGCGGGAGGTTTTTTCCAGACCAAAGGCAAGATCCAGCATGTCTTCCTCGTCATCAGACGGCTCGTTTAGTTTACTAAACCACTCAGGATCAACAATTATATGGCAAGTAGAGCAGGCAAGCGAACCTTCGCACGCCCCTTCAATATCTATGCTGTGCTTATGCGCGACCTCTAAAACTGAAAGCCCAACAGGGGCCTCAACTTCGCGTGGCGTTCCGTCACGTTCAATAAATGTCATCTTAGGCATGGCTGGTCCTTGCAATTATCGGCGTGGTTAAGCCGATTGGGCCACGCTTCGCAAGGCGTGAGGCCATATCCGCATAGGCGGACATGAATTTTTGAACCGCAAACAGTTCCACATTCCAGGGCAAAGAGACGCGTATGGCTTGATCCGCAAGGTGTTCCAGACCCATGGCCTGAAGCACATGGCTGGCGGCAACCTTGCCGGAAGAGCAAGCCGCCCCCGCAGAAACGCAGATACCCGCCATATCAAGCGCGATAAGTTGCGTTTCGGCCCGCGCACCAGGCAGAGCAAGGCAAAGCGTATTGGGAAGGCGCGGCGCAGTGGCGCCAATAGCCAACGCACCGCGAGCGCAGCAAAATGCCTCAATTTCATCCCGCCAGGCAGCGATTTGCTCAGACTGATACCGCGCCCCGAGTGCTGCTGCCATGCCCGCGATTGCAGGCAAGACTGAAGTGCCACCACGCCGCCCAAGCTCCTGCCCGCCGCCTTTAATCAGAGGCTTGATAGGCAGATCAGGGCGCGTGACCAGCGCGCCAGCACCTACCGGCGCACCAAATTTGTGCCCTGAAATAGCAAAACTGGCCGCGCCCAAAGCCAACCAATCCTGATTGGCACGGCCGGTAGCCTGGGCTGCGTCCACATGCAACAACGCCCCCACAGCGTTGCAAAGTTTTCCTGCGATTTCAATATCGTGAAGGACGCCGGTTTCGTTATTGGCGGCCATCAGGCA
>JAGWIL010000291.1 GCA_028866335.1 Rhodospirillales bacterium | reverse complement strand
GGGTCGAGGTCTTCAATGCGCGGCACCACACAGAAAATCTGCCCGCCACGGAATTTTTCGCGGGCGATGGCTTCCTTAATCACCAGGCTGTCGAACGGCATGATGAAGGTGCGCACCGCGAGGCGGTCAACCGGCGGGGTGGTGATGAGCGAGAGGTCCCGCACACCTGTAAGTGCCAGTTGCAGCGTGCGCGGGATGGGTGTTGCGGTGAGGGTAAGCACATGCACGTCGGCTTTGAGTTCCTTCAGCCGTTCCTTATGCTTCACGCCGAAGTGCTGCTCCTCATCCACAATCAGCAGAGCGAGGTCAGCGAAGGAAATGCCCTGCGCCATGATGGCATGGGTGCCGACGACGATGGAAATTTCGCCCGAGGCCAGCCCGGCTTTCACCAGTGCGGCTTCCTTAGGCGTGACGAGGCGGGAAAGCTGTGCCACCTTCACCGGCAGCCCGGCGAAGCGGGCGGAAAACACCCGGAAATGTTGCCGCGCCAGCAAGGTGGTGGGCACCACCACCGCAACCTGGGACCCCGCCATGGCGGCAACAAAAGCGGCGCGCAGCGCGACTTCGGTTTTACCAAAACCGACATCGCCGCAGATGAGCCGGTCCATCGGCCGGCCGGTGGCGAAATCTTCCAGCACATCAGCGATGGCCTTCGCCTGATCCTCGGTTTCTGTGTACGGGAAACGGGCGCAGAATTCCGCGAAGGCGCCGTCATCAGCGGCCAGCAGCGGGGCCTCACGCATCTGGCGCTCGGCAGCGAGGCGGATAAGCCCTGCCGCCATATCCTGAATGCGGTTCTTGGCTTTGGCCTTGCGGGCCTGCCAGGAGGCACCGCCCAATTTGTCCAAAGTGACACCATCGCCCTCCTGGCCGAAGCGGGAGAGCAGATCAATATTCTCGACGGGGAGAAACAATTTGTCCCCGCCATCATAGATCAGCTTCAGGCAGTCATGCGCCGCACCATTCACGGTAACGGTCTCCAGCCCTTCGTAACGGCCAATGCCGTGGTCCTGATGCACCACGAGGTCGCCAGCCTCGATTTCGGTGGCATCGGCGATGAATTGGTCGGCGCGTTTCTTGCGCTTCGGCGGCCGGGCGATGCGGCTGCCCAGCAGATCCTGCTCCGCCACCACGGCCAGACGGTCGGTTAAGAAGCCGCGCTCCAGCGGCAGCACTGCAAGCGCCACGGTGCCGGGCGGCAAGGCACGGGCTTCATCCGCCGAGGCGATGGGCCGCGCGGGGGTGATGTCGTGTTCCTTCAGCATCAGCGTCAGGCGCTCGCGGGAGCCGAAGCTCCAGGCCGCCAGGATGATGGTGCGGCCGGAATTGGCCCATTTGGTTTTCAGATCAGCGAATGTCTCAAACGCGGCGAGTTGCTGGCCAATGAGAATGGGGGCCGGGCGGCCGCCGATTTCCACGCCCGGCGCCGCAGCATCAGGCTTGGTGAACGGCGAGAAGCTGAAACATGGCCCTTTGGCCAGGGCGGCTTCCCAGCCTTCACGGTCCAGATAGAGCATGCCGGAGGGGATGGGCCGGAAAATAGGCTCGCCCGCGCGGGGCGGCAGCCGGCGCTCGGCATAATGGTCGGCGATCAGCTCCAGCCGCGCCTCTATGGCGGCTTCGGCCTGGTGGTCCAAGCTAACGGAAGCATTGGGAACGTAATCGAATATCGTCTCCATGCCCTCGGTAAAGAGCGGCAGGTAATGTTCCGCGCCAGGATGGCGGCGGCTTTCAGAGATGGAAACGTAAAGCGGTTCTTCCACCGCTTTGGCCCCGAACAGCTCGCGCCAATTGGTGCGGAAGCGGGCGACGGAAGCTGTATCCAGCGGCAGCTCCGAGGCCGGGTGGAAATCCAGCCGGGGAATGGCCTCGCCGGAACGTTGGGTTTCGGGGTTGAAATGGCGGAGGCTCTCAATCTCGTCCCCGAACATGTCGATGCGCACGGGCTGGCTGGCACCGGCGGGGAAAACGTCCAGAATGCCGCCACGTAGCGAAAACTCGCCAGCATCCATCACCACGCCGGTGCGGCGGTAGCCATCGGCTTCCAGGAAGGCGGCGATGTCAGGCAGGGAAACGCTCTCGCCTTTGGCGAGGCTTAAGCCCGCCCCGGCCAGGGCCGAACGCGGGACAAGTTTTTGCAGCGCGGCGTTAACGGTGGTGAGAACGATGCGCTTCTTAGCGGGTTCTGCCTGCAAACGGCTAAGGGCGGCGATGCGTTCAGCCACCAGGGCAGCGTTGGGGGAAACGCGGTCGTAAGGCAGGCAGTCCCAGGCCGGGAAGGAGATGATTTCGATCTCCGGGCCGAAGAAGGCTATTTCCTCGGCAAGGGCGGCGAGGCGCGCATCGTCCCGCGTGATGTGCAGCACCGGGCCGTCATGTTCGCCTAAGCGGCGGACCAGCACCAGCGCGTCCACACCTTCCGGCGCACCGTAAACGGGAATCATTTGCTGTTTTTTTCGTGCATGGCCGCCTCGCGGACGCGCCGCAGCATTGGGCTGTCGGCATAATCGGGGATGGGTTTGCGGCCGGTCAGCCAATCCGCCAGCTCGGCATCGGGGAATTCCATCACCGCCTCAATCTCGTCGAGTTCCTGTTCGGACATGGTGGCGATTCGGGCCTTTACGAAGCCGCCGATCATCAGGTCGTTCTCATAGGTGCCGCGATGGTTCGCGCGGTAGAACAGCTTTTTGCGGCGCGTATCCAGGGGCGCGTTCTGGTCTTCGGTCATACGGGTTGCGGTATAGGAGGGGTTTGGCCAAGAGTTAAGCCCGTGACC
>JAGWIL010000290.1 GCA_028866335.1 Rhodospirillales bacterium | reverse complement strand
GTCAATGAGGCGTTGAGCGTCTAACCCTTTTACACGGCAACGAAAACAGGAGTTTCCATGTCGGCCGAGATCAAGGTTCCCACGCTAGGCGAGAGCGTTTCCACCGCCACCATCGCCCGCTGGATTAAGAAAATTGGCGAGGCTGTTGCAGCGGACGAGCCGATTGTTGAGCTGGAGACGGATAAGGTGACCGTTGAGGTGAACGCCCCGGAAGCCGGAGTGATCTCCGAGATTGCCGCCGAGGAAGGGGCTGAGGTAGCCCCTGGCGATTTGCTTGGCCGGGTGGATGCTAAAGGCGCCGCCGCGGCTGCGCCGAAGAAAGAACCCGCCGAGGCCGCCGCCCCCAAAACCGGCGTAAACGCCCAACAGACAGCCCCTGGCCCCGTGGCCCGCCCGGGTGTTGGGGCTCTTCCCGCTGCCGCCAAAATGATGGCCGAGAAAAACGTGAACCCGGACGACGTAACCGGCACCGCGAAGGACGGACGCATTTCCAAAGGCGATGTGCAGGAATTTTTAAACAAGCCCGCCGCTGCGCCCGCCGTACTCGTGGCCAAGCCCCCCCGCGCCCAGGATGCGCGCGAGGAGCGGGTGAAAATGACCCGCCTGCGCAAGACGATCGCGAACCGGCTGAAGGAAGCGCAGAACACCGCCGCCATGCTCACCACTTTCAACGAGGTGGATATGAGCGCGATTATGGCGATGCGCGCAGCCTATAAGGAGGCGTTCGAGAAGAAGCATAAAGGCATCCGCCTGGGCTTCAACGGCTTCTTCGTAAAGGCGGTGTGCGCGGCGCTGGCGGAGTTTCCTGCGGTGAATGCCGAGATCGACGGCGATGACATCGTTTACAAAAACTTCGTGAACATGGGCATCGCGGTAGGTGGTGCGAATGGCTTGGTGGTGCCGGTCATCCGCGACGCGGACCAAAAGAGCATCGCCGAAATTGAAGCTGAGATCGCAGGTTTTGCCAAGAGCGCCAAGGACGGGACGTTGAAGCTGGACCAGCTTTCTGGCGGGTCGTTCTCCATCACCAATGGCGGTGTTTATGGCTCGCTGATGAGCACGCCGATTCTCAACCCGCCGCAATCGGCCATTCTGGGGATGCATAAAATCCAGGAACGCCCGGTGGCGGTGGATGGCAAGATCGAGATCCGCCCGATGATGTATCTGGCGGTTTCCTACGACCACCGCATTATTGATGGCCGGGAGGCAGTTTCTTTCCTGGTGCGAGTGAAGGAAAGTCTGGAAGACCCCCGCCGCCTGCTGCTGGCGATTTGAGAGTTTAAAGGGGCTGGAAGGCCCCTTTTTATTGTGCCATGTCCCGCACCGGCACCAAATTCTCCATGAACCGTTCCGCACAGGCATGCCAGGAAAATTGCTCCGCGTGTGGACGGCAATGCGCGCGGTTAATGGCCAAAGCTTCCAGGCAGGCTCTGCGTAAATCCTCATCCAGCGCGCCAACTGGTGCGGGTGCTTCACCCAGAATATCCTTCGGCCCCGTAACGGGATAGGCTGCGACCGGCAGGCCCGAAGCCAGGGCTTCCAAAACCACGAGGCCGAACGTGTCGGTTCTGGAAGGGAACACGAACACATCCGCACCCGCATAGGCCTTTGCCAAGTCCGCGCCATGCCTTGCCCCGGCGAAATGTGCGGCTGGAAATTCTTTCTCCAGCGTCTTGCGCTGCGGCCCGTCACCGACGATCAGCTTCGACCCAGGCAGGTCCAGCGAGAGAAACGCGCGGAGGTTTTTCTCCACCGCCACGCGGCCGACATAAGCAAAAATCGGATGCGGCAGATCCCAATCCTCACGCGGCTCTGGCGAGAACGCGGCAAGGTCCACCCCGCGCGACCAGGAGCGGATGTTTTTGAAACCCCGCCCCGCCAGCTCCTCGCGCAGGGATTGCGTGGCGACCATCACGCCGGACCCGGCGTTATGGAAATGCCGCAGCCAGGCATAGGTAAGTCGGGCGGGAATACGCGTGCGGGCTTCAAGATATTCCGCGAAGCGCGTATGAAACGCCGTGGTGAACTGAATTTTATGCCGCCTGGCATAAGCCCGTGCCGCCAGGCCCAGCGGGCCTTCGGTTGCCACATGCAGCGCATCCGGCTGGAACGCTTCGATGATCTTTGTAAGCTTGCGGCTTGGAAATAGCGCCAGCCTTATCTCGGGGTAAGATGGCGCGGGCATGGTGTTGAACCTGTCCGGCCCGACCACTTCCACAATTTTGCCCATGGCGCGCATTTCAGCGGCAATGGTGCGCAGTGTTCTCACCACGCCGTTCACCTGGGGCTCCCAGGCGTCGGTAATAATGAGAATGCGTGAGAGACCCGCGAAGGCGAGCAGCGGTTCAGGCCCCTGCTGATACAGCATCGCGCGCGTTATTCTCAAAGGGCGCGGCAGCAAGTTCAACGGCCATGCCGTGCAATGAAGTGGCTTGCGCGGGGTTTAGTTTCGGCGCCGGGCGGGTGAGCATGGAGAGTTTTTGTCTGGCCACCCAATCCACAAGTTCCAGCGTACCGTCATGATGTTCGACAAGTGCGGTGCAGCTTTCCACCCAGTCGCCATCGTTCAGATACATCACGCCGTTCACCTGGCGCATCTCGGCATGGTGAATATGCCCGCATACCACGCCATCGAAGCCGCGGGATTTCGCGTCATCGGCCAGCGCGGTCTCAAACCGGTCTATCGCCTTCACGGCTTCCTTCACCTGCAATTTCAGCCAGGCGGAAAGCGACCAATACGGATAACCCAGCCGGGTGCGAACCATGTTGAAATAGCGG
>JAGWIL010000289.1 GCA_028866335.1 Rhodospirillales bacterium | reverse complement strand
ATCCCACCGGCGGCAGAAGCCGCTCATGCGCCGGAAACACCCGCCTCAGCAAAGGTGGACATTCCATCATGCGCCGCCAGGGCCGCGCGCACTACGCCTAGCGCCACAGCGGCCCCGCTGCCCTCGCCCAGCCGCATGCCCAGCGCCAACAGCGGGGTTTTGCCAAGCTTTTCCAGCAACCGGGCATGGCCAGGCTCGGCACTCACATGCGCGGCCAGGCAATGCGCCAGCGCGCCCACGCCCAAAGCCTCCAGCACGGCAGCGGCGGCGGTGCAGATGAACCCATCCAACAGCACCGGAATCCGCTGCATCCGCGCCGCCAGAATCGCCCCGCAAATCGCCGCCTGCTCGCGGCCACCAAACGCCGCCAGCACCGCCAGGGGGCTCTGCCGCAACGCTTCATGCCGCGCTAAACCAGCCTCTATCGCTGCAATCTTACTCGCCATCACCGCCGCATCCGCGCCCGTGCCCGGCCCCGCCCAATCCGTTGCCGCCCCGCCCAACAAAGCCGTTGCCAGCGCCGCCGCCACGGTGGAATTGCCAATGCCCATCTCGCCCAGCAGCAGAATATCCGCGTTGGGATCCACCGCTTCCGCACCTTTGGCCATGGCCGCCAGCACCTCCGCCTCGCCCATCGCGGGCCCTTCGGTGAAATCCGCCGTCGGGCGGTCCAGCTCCAGCGCCACCACGGCAAGCGCCGCCCCGCTGGCCCGGCAAAGCTGGTTAATCGCCGCTCCTCCGGCCTTAAAATTCGCCACCATCTGCACGGTGACCTCCTGCGGATACGGGTTCACCCCCTTCGCGCACACGCCATGGTTCCCCGCGAACACCAGCGCCTGGGCGTGGGCGATGCCCGGCCTCGCAGTGCCTCGCCAACCCGCCATGAACACCGCCACATCCTCCAACCGGCCCAGTGAGCCCGGCGGCTTGGTGAGCTGCCCCTGGCGCGCTTGCGCCGCCGCGGCGGCAGCTTCGTCAAACTCCGGCAACTCCCGCAGCCGGGCGTTAAGGTCCGCGAAAGAGGCAGCAGGCAACAGGGAAGCCTTCATCATCATCCAATCATCATTTCACGCGTAACGGATAGCCAGAGACAACAAGCTGCACCTCATCAGCCAGTGCCGCAATCTCCTGATTCAGCCGGCCGGCTTCGTCGCGGAACCGCCTGGCCAGCTCGTTTTCCGGTACAATGCCCAGGCCCACCTCATTGGTCACGAAAATCACCGGCGATGCCTGGCCCTTGGCCACGTCGCAAAGCCGCGCAGCAGCAGCCTGCACGTTCACATCCGCGAATATAAGATTGGAGAGCCAAAGGGTCAGGCAATCCACCAGCCTCGGTCCCGCCCCATCAGTCGCTTCCAGGGCTTCGGGCAGATCAAGCGGTGCTTCCCTTAGGCGCCAGGGCGGCCCGCGCCGGGCGCGATGCACAGTAATGCGCGCCGCCATCTCATCATCCCCCGCCTCTGCGGTGGCGATGTAATGCGGCACTCCAGGCAAGGCCAGCGCCCTGCCTTCTGCATAGAGACTTTTGCCGGAGCGTGCTCCGCCGGTAATGAGTATGACCATGCAACCCCGTCCGGGGCCGCATGAAACACACCCACCCAGTGGTTTACAAGATCAGCAGCACCAGAATAACGAGCAGGGCAATGCCCAAACCGCCGCCATAATAAATGCCGCCGGAGCCCACAAACAATCCGCCATGCAGGCCAAAACCACCGCCCAGCAAAAGCAGGATAAGCAGAATAATCAGTAATAGACGCATTTAAGTCTCCCGCGTGAAAATACCTTTGCAGGAGAATTTAGGGGCGAGTGTGCCGCATATCCGCAAGCTTGCCACCTCTTCATGAAACTCTAATGGCTGGCGGGAAGGGCGCTGTTCCGGCAAACAGGCCACGCTATGGTTTTACCAGCACCCGTCCGCCTGTTACTCGTCCGCCACGCTCCATCGCTCAGCGCTGGGCTTCTGGCCGGGCGGCTGGATGTTCCGGCGGCACTTCCGCCCACGCCGGCTCCGGCACGGGAGCGACTCGCCAGCCTGCTACCCGCCCCGCGCAACCTGTTTACAAGCCCCGCCTTGCGTTGCCGCCAAACCGCCGAGGCGCTGTTTCCCGGCACTGAATACACGCAGGATTCCCGCCTATGGGAACAGGATTTCGGCGCGTGGGAAGGCCAGAATGCCGCCGCCCTGCCAGATCTTGGCCCTTTAAACCGACCAGACCTTGCCGCCCACCGCCCGCCCGGCGGCGAGAGCTTTCTGGAGGTGGCGGCCCGCGCCGCGCCCGCTCTGGCGGAAATCGCGGCCCAAGGTCCCGCCATTATCATCACCCATGCCGGATTGATCCGCGCGGCCATCGGCCTGGCGCTGGGCGAGGCGGCGCAAGGGCTGGCGTTTGAAATCGCGCCCTTCTCGGCCACGCTGCTCAGTGTTTCCGGCGGCGTCTGGTCCATCGGCTTCGTTAATTTGAAGCTGCTACCATGAACCTTCCCGCCGCCATGCTGCTGGCTTTGGGGCTGGATGCCGCCATCGGCTGGCCAGATGCACTCTATCGGCGCATCGGCCATCCGGTAACCTGGTGCGGGGCGTTGATCACCGCCCTGGAAACGCGGCTGAACCAGGGCAGCGAGTCCCGCCGCCGCCTCGCCGGGCTGGCCACGGCATTGCTGGTCATTCTGCTCACCGCTGCCCTCGCCGCTCTGCTGCAACACCATGCTGTGCTGTGGCTTACCGCCATTCTGGCCTGGCCGCTCATCGCCGCGCGCTCCCTGCACCAGCATGTCGCCGCCGTGGCCAAACCGCTGACCCAG
>JAGWIL010000288.1 GCA_028866335.1 Rhodospirillales bacterium | reverse complement strand
CATCAGTTCAAACTCGGAGGGGATTTTCTCATCCGCTTGCCATGTGCCGGCGGCGATGCCATCGCGCAGATAGGTTTTTACCTGTTCGTAAAGTTTCTGAGGACGCGGATCATCCATGCTCAGAGCCGCTTGCGTAACACGGCGTTGAAACCCGTGCGCGCAGACGCGGCCAGCACGTGCTGGCCATCTTCCACCACGCGCTTGCCGCGCACCCACACCCCCCGCACGGCCGGGCTGCGGGCGGTGAAGATGGCGTTTGCCAGGGCATCTTCCGGGGCTTCCCCGGTGATGGTGACGAAGCTGGCGGGCGCACCGAGGCTAAGTCCGCTGCCAAGCCCCATGGCCTGCGCGCCGCCGGCAACAGCGTTCTGGTAAAGGGCTGTGGCGGTGGGGCGGATGGTTTCAGTGGCCATAACGTTTCTCTGCCGCTGGCCAAGGCGTTGGGAATATTCCAGCATTTGCAGCTCACGCCCGGCATCAATCAGCACGTTCGAATCCGAGCCGATGCCGTAAGCGCCTTTGAAGTGCTGGGCGGGGAAAATGCCGTCACCCAGATTGGCCTCGGTGATCGGGCAAAGCCCCGCCACGGCATTGGCGTTTGCCATGCCTTGCGCTTCGGTTTCAGTAATATGAGTGGCGTGAACCAGGCACCAATTGGAAGAAACAGCCGCATTGGCCAGGAGGTATTCCACTGGCCGCGCGCCGGAGAAAGCGAGGGATGCCTCCACCTCGGCGGTTTGCTCAGCGATGTGGATATGAAACGGTGCGTTGCCGTTGAGTGCCGCCAAGGCAGAGATTTCCTCTAAAGTGGCGGCGCGCAGGGAATGCGGGGCGCAGCCGGTGGCGGAAAGCGCGCGGCAACGCGCATGGAGTTTGGCGTAGCTTTCCAACGAATTTATGAACCGGCGCTGACCCTCGGCCGGGGCTTTTCCGCCGAAGCCTGAATGCGCGTAGAACACAGGCAGCAGCAGTAGCTCGATACCCGTTGCATCCGCCGCCGCTGCAACCCGCGCGGCCATTTCGGCAATATCCGCATAGTGCGAACCATCCGGCGCGTGATGCAGGTAGTGAAACTCCGCCACCGAGGTAAAACCGCCTTCCAGCATCTCAGTGAAGGCCAAAGTGGCGATGGCCTGCACATCTTCCGGGTCCAGCGAGAGGGCGAGGCGGTACATTAGCTCCCGCCAGGTCCAGAAACTATCGGCGGTGGGGCCACGAAGCTCGGCTTTTCCTGCCATGGCGCGCTGGAAGCTGTGGCTGTGCAAATTTGGCATACCCGGCAAGGCAATTTCGCTGCCCCCCGTAACGCCTGTTTCAACCAAGGTGATGATGCCGTTCTGGAAGGTAAGAGCGACATTCTCGGCCCAGCCGGTGGGCAGCAAGGCATGGCGAAAAATGATGCGTTCGGACACTGGACAGGTCTCCTGCTGACGGATATGTATATACAACTAATCTCCCTCAACGCCAAGGTAAGAACATGCGGGCAGAGCGGATTTTTACAAATGCCAGACTGGCGACCATGGACCCGGCCCTTCCGGGCCTGGGCGTGGTGGAGCATGGCATGGTGGCCGAGGCAGCCGGGCGTATTGTTTACGCCGGGGCGGCGGGGGCTATCGAGGCGGATGAAATCGTGGATTGCGACGGGCGCTGGGTCACGCCTGGCCTCATCGATTGCCACACCCATCTGGTTTACGCCGGAGACCGCGCGGCGGAATTCGAGGCGCGGCTGAACGGGGCAGGCTATGAGGAGATCGCCCGTGCCGGCGGCGGCATTCTTGGCACCATGCGGGCGACGCGCGCGGCAAGTGCCGAGGATTTACGCACCGCCGCCAAACGCCGCATGGCAGCGCTGGTGGCGGAAGGTGTTACCACCATCGAGGTGAAATCCGGCTACGGGCTTTCGCCTGAATCTGAATATAAATGCCTGGAGGTTGCGAAATCCCTGGGTGATACGGCGGATATTTCCTCGACCTTTCTGGGCGCGCATGGGTTTCCGCCGGAGATGGCACGGGCGGATTATGTGCGGCTATTGTGCGAGGAGATGATCCCGCATGTGGCGGCGCATAAATTGGCCGATGCCGTGGATGGATTTTGCGAAGGCATAGCGTTTACGCCTGAAGAGATCGAGCCGTTTTTTGCCGCCGCCACCAGCCATGGTTTGCGTGTAAAGCTTCATGCGGATCAGCTTTCTAATCTGGGCGGTGCCGCACTGGCGGCGCGGTTTGGCGCGCTCTCGGCGGATCATCTTGAATATACCAGCGAGGATGGGGCGGCCGCGATGGCCAGTTCTGGCACCGTGGCGGTGTTGCTGCCCGGCGCGTTTTTTACGCTGCGGGAAAAACAATTGCCGCCGGTTGAGGCTTTCCGCAACCATGGTGTGAGGATGGCTGTTTCCACTGACCTCAACCCCGGCACGTCGCCGCTTTTCTCCTTGCTGCTGGCGATGAACATGGCCGCGACGCAATTTCGCTTAACGGTGGAAGAGTGTTTGCTGGGTGTTACCCGCAACGCCGCCGCTGCCTTGGGGCGCGGCGATGTGGGCGTGCTGACGGCAGGGGCGAAATGCCACCTGGCGATCTGGGACATCGAACGTCCGGCGGAACTTGTTTACCGCATCGGGTTTAATCCGTTACATCAACGCATCTGGAGTGCTGCATGAAACTTACGCCCGGAGACATGAATCTGGCGCAATGGCGCGCGATTTATCAAGGCGAGGCCATTGAGCTTGACGAGGCAGCACTTCCTGCCATTCAAGCGGGGGCTGATGCGGTGGCGGAAATTCTGAGCCGACACGAGCCGGTT
>JAGWIL010000287.1 GCA_028866335.1 Rhodospirillales bacterium | reverse complement strand
CGGTAGCCCCAAACTTCCCCCGCCAGGGCCGTGCCTTGCAAGCGTGGCTCGAAACTCTCAATTCGCCAGGCGTCGATGATAATGTCCTGGCTGGCCGAGCAAAACGCCACCAACGCGCCCAGCCCAAGGCTCAGCCATACATTCTTGGCCGGGTCGCTCAGCGCCAATGCCGCGATACTCAGCGCCAGAGCCAGTTGCACCGGAATCAACCACCCCCGCCGCCGCCCGAAGAAAGGCGGTTTCGCTTCGTCAAAAAACGGCGCCCAGACGAATTTCAGCAGGTAGGCCAGCCCAATATTCGCCGTCAGCCCAATCAGCCCAAGCGCCACATGCTCGCTGGCCATCCAAAGCCGCAGCGTAGGCCCGGAAAGCGCCCAGGGCAGGCCGGAGGAAAACCCCAGCACCGCCATAATCCCCAGCCGCCCAAAATCCGGCCGGCTGAGAGTCCCTCGCGCCGCCTTGTTCATATCAGGGGTAGTTTGACTGATTGATATTACCGGCCTTCACGAAATTGCCATCCACGACCTGCCCTTCATCGCCCGGCTGCATCCCATCCAGGCACGGCCCCTGCCATTGCAGGCTGGAAGCCACCGACATCTTGCCGGAAGACGTGGTGAAAACTGCGTTCAACTGCACGGTTTTGTTGCTCACATAATCGAGCATTTCATGGATTGTCACCTGCCCGCCCGCCTGCTCGCAACGGCCATCGATAGTATAATTCGCGCCCGCACCGGTGAGATCAAGCTGGCTGCAACGCCCCTGGCCAGAGAGTAGAAATTTCCAATCCGTCGCCGGGTCCACACAGGTTAGCGTAATCACATTCTGCGCCTGGGCCATCGGCTGGCCATCCGGGCCGGTTACGCTGCTGGTGCTCTGCCACAGCCCTGGCGCACGCGCGGGCAGTTGCGCGCCTTGCGCCACCCCCGCCAGAGAGAACGCCAGAACCAACCCGCCAGTTATAAATCTTGCCATAAGCAGCAAGTTACCCAGCGTCATTTCGCAGCGCAATCCCGCCACTTACCATGGGTGGTGGCGCCCTCACCGCCAAATGTCTAATACTGCGGCAAAGCAATTTAAGGTGGCAATATGACGGTCTGGCTGGACGTTGACGATTTGATCCGGTTTTTCCAAACCGCCAAACGGCCAACCGGTATCCAGCGTTTCAGCTTTGAGGTTTGCGCTGCCGCCTACCGCCTTTCTGCCGAGGGGCACGAAATTGGCTTCTGCGGCCGTAACGATTTCGGCACTCGTCTCCTGCCGGTAAATTTCGCGAATCTCGAAGCGCGCATCCGCGCCATGTCAGACCAGTTACCGCAAGTTCCTGCATCCACTCTCGCGCCGGTTACGGCACCCGCGGCCCAACCCTCCCGTCTGTTCGGCCTGGCGCGCCGCCTTCCCTTGGCCTACCGCCTGCCGCTGGGCGAACTCTACCGCGCCAGCATCAATGGCGGCCGGGCACTAAAAGCCCTGGCCAAAATTGGCCTTGGCGGCATCCGTTCAGCGCCTCAATCCGTCCTTCCTGCCCTCAGCACGGGTCTTGAGGCAGACCCAACTCCCATCAAATTGCAACCTGGCGACTGGCTGATCAATCTTGGCGCTTCGTGGGAACACCCATACTCCCCCGCCTTCCTGGCCAATCTTGCCAGCGTTGGCGCGCATTTTGGCCTCTTCACGCATGACATGATCCCCGATCTGTTTCCTGAATGGTGCACCTCATCCATGGTCCGGGATTTTTCGCTTTGGCTGGAGGAAACAATCCCCTTGGCCAGCCGCGTATTCGCCATTTCCAACCACACGCTGAACGACCTGAAATTCTGCCTGGAACGCCGGGGCCGCAAATTGCCCCCGCGCACGCTTTTGCCCGCTGGCGGAAATGGCCGCATTACACCCTCACCCCTGCCCCGCCCCATCGCCCAACCTTATGTGCTCATGGTCGGCACCATCGAAGCGCGTAAAAATCACGGCGGCATGTTGCGGGTGTGGCGGCATCTCATAAACAACCCGCCCGCCAACGGCGTGCCGGCCCTGGTCTTCGCTGGCAAACCGGGCTGGCTAACCGCCGATCTCATGCAACAGCTCGAAAACGCCTCACATCTTGGTGGCAAAATCCTGTTCGTGGACCAACCATCGGAAACCCAACTCGCCGCCCTCTATCAACATTGCCTCTTCACCCTTTACCCTTCGCTATACGAGGGCTGGGGCCTGCCGGTTACCGAATCGCTCTGCCACGGCAAGCCTGTCGCGGCATCGAACAGCTCCGCCATCCCAGAGGCTGGCGGCAATTTTTGCTGTTATTTCGACCCCGATAACCTCACCGAGGCCCAGGAAAAAATCCGGCTCTGGATCGAACAGCCCGAACTTGTTGCCACCATGGCGGCGCGCATCGCGGCGGAATTCACCCCTCCGCTATGGCAAAACACAGCCCGCGCGCTGCTGGAATACACAGCAGCCGAGGCAGGTTTATACGCCACCGTAAATCCTCATCTGGCGGAAGCCTGATCCTAATAGCGTTCGCTGCCAATCAAATGAACAATTAGTGGGTTTATGAATCGCCGTCATCTTCCGGCATCCCCCCGGAAACGCGCTGCTAATCCCGTCTCGCAATATTGAGCGTATAAAAAACCAACTGTTAATCATTTTTTCTATTCCATCTTAATTTTTGCACTATACACGCGATGATTGAAAATTTTTGTTGACGATTACCCTCGTGGGTTGTACTTCTTGCCTCATCTTAATGGAGGCTTCCGTGAAAATCTTATCTTTTGAGACAATCTCAAACAAAAAAGACTTGCTCACTGCCTTTCTTCGTTC
>JAGWIL010000023.1 GCA_028866335.1 Rhodospirillales bacterium | reverse complement strand
GAGCCGATGCGATCGACCGCGGTCCTCATGTTATCGAAGATGCCCCGCTGGGGAACGCCGCCCAGCACACGGAATGCCTGGGCCAGTGCGTCAAACAGCATCTCATGGGTCTGCAGCAGGTAGGCCCGCACGATGAAGGCTCGGCTATGGGAGAGCTTGGTGTGCGCCACCTGCAGCTTCGTGCGCTCGCCGCCGATCAAGGCCCAATCATCGCTCCAATCGAATTAGAAAGCTTCACCGGCTGCGAAGACCAGCGGCACGAAGGTGCCCCGGCCGGTGGTCTGTTGCTCACGCTGCCGGTCGGCCTTCCAGCAGCGGACAAACGCCGCCACCCGCCCATAGGAACCGTCATAGCCCAAGGCCATAAGGTCGGCGTGCATCTGCTTTGTCGTGCGCTTCTGCTTGCGCGATTTGGCCCCCTCCTGCCGCAGCCAGCCCGCCAGCTTCTCGGCAAAAGGGTCCAGCTTGCTTGGCCGGTCGGGAAGCTTGAATTGCGGCTCAACCGCGTCCGCTCGCAGATACTTGCGGATCGTGTTCCGCGACAGCCCGGTGCGCCGCTCAATCTCTCTAATCGGGATCTGCTGCCTAAAATGCCAGCGACGAATTACGCTCAATAACGCCATGTCGATCACTCCTGGGTCCCCCGACCAAAGCCAGGGAGGGGTCAAAACATGGGTCAGTTCTCAGTGAAAATTCCAGCTCCAGAGGGTCAATTCTCAATGGAACTCAACACTCCGACTGGATTGCCTTTTTAAGAATCTCAAGACTGGGGCTCATCTTGTGTGGCCACGACCCGTGCGGACACTCGCCATCCTCTCCAAAACCCCGTCCCGCAGGATCAGGCCATGGAAGAGTGCGGCCACGATGTGCAGGAGAATCACCGCGAAGAAGAGATAGGCAAGCAATGTATGGCCACGCCGCAGATAAGCATAAAGCATATCGTTATGGGGCAATATCTGGGGCAGATGAATCGGCCCCCAAAGCGCGATCGGGTACCCTCCGGCCGAGAGCATGCCCCAGCCGATGAGCGGCATGACGAGAAGCAACGCATAAAGCAGCCAGTGCGAGAGATGCACAACAGCGACCTGCACAGGCAAAACATTGGCGGGTAGCGGCGGTACGCCGAGCCGCCATCGTACAATGAGGCGGACAAGCACGAGCACCAGGATCGCGATGCCCAGCGGCTTATGGACATCCACAAGCGTCACGAACACCGGTCCCACCGTAGAAACCATGGTGATGCCTATGAAGAGCATAGCAATCACCATAACGGCCATCACCCAGTGCAACGTCCGCTGGATGATGGAGAAGTGAACAGGCTTGGTGCTCATTGGGGCGTGCCTCCGGTCTGCTGCGCGTGATGGGGGTAATCCGCGGCCTCCGCCGTGCGCAGATCAAACGACTTGGCATAAGCCGCCGAACGGGCGGGAAGCAGGGGATCGTCGGAAATTTTGATCCCGGCGGGTAGGATCGTCGGATCATAGTTGTAGTCCCGGCATGGGCCATCGGCCTCAGGTTCAACCCTGGTCACGCTGAGCGTACCGGCATCCACATGCGTCCGGTTCTCGGGCCAGGCGATCGTCGCATCATTTGACGGATCACCTGGTGCCGCGAGGGTTATGACGAGGTGCCAGACGAGTGGCCCCTGCGCGATCCGCTGCGTCAGATCTTGGATCAGGAAGTCCGGCCCCATGCCCGCAAGCGCCGCATGCGGGACAGCTACAAAGGGTGCCGCCGGCACCATCGACCAGCGGACGAGATGGCTGTGACCCGTGGCATCGATGAAACGAAACGCATCAAGGCTGTTATAGGTTTCGTCCGCCCAACTGCCGGACCAGGGCGCAGTCTTGGCCCAATGCGTGAAAGGCTGGGTGTTCGGATGGGTGGCGAAAAAATGCGCCGTGGCTGCCGGGTTGGGCTTGCCCGTTTTGGGGTCGATCTCCTGCGTCAGGGTCAACCCGTAGAACTCCGCGGGCGTGGAGACAACGAAGACCGGCGAGTTATTCATCCCGCTGCGCCATTCCTCGCCGTCCGGTGCGGTGATGCGAATGGCCATGCTTTCGACCCGCCCCATAATGTCGGGTGCATCCGGATCACCGACGGCGATAGCGAAACGGCCAATCACCGGATAGGTTCCCGCCCTAAACATCGGCGCGCCGGAGTAGGCTGCTGCCGCGCCGTTCGCCTGAAAATCTCCGAGAAAGCAGACGCCCTTGGCATGGTTTCGGCGATGCCCCAACGGGTCGCCTCCGCGATTGGCCAGAGCGGCGACAATGCGGCCCGGCCCAAGCCGGTTGGGACTGAACCAACCAGCCGCGTAGGCAAACCCGGTTATAAAGACAAGCGCGATGCCGCCGATCACCGCCATGCGGCCGATGACCGCAACGGCCGACAAAGGGGCTCGGGTTGTGGATGAATTGGTTTTAAGCATTGGTCTCACCGATCAGCAGTACCGGTATGACACCAGGCCGCTGCGTTTATTCCATCGGCCTGAAAATTATTCGTAAGGTGCCGACAACCTGGCCAGAGCCGTCTGGCCGGGTTGTCGAGGAGATGAGCCGCCCGTCGGGATGGGTGAACCGTCCACGCTCGGCTGCGGTTCTACGGAAGAGGGATAATGCGCGTCTCCGGGCGCCTGGCCTTCGATGTTACCCAGGGTATGCACCTCGGTTTGCAACTTCGCCAACCTATACGGCATGTCGTCCGGCTGCTGCTGCGCAATGCTGGATACACTGATCGGTCGCGCGGTGTCCTGCGCAGGAGCGGCATGAGCCATGGCCGCCGTAAGGCCACAGAAGCCACTTACCGCGAAACATGCGATCAAGAATTTATTCACTGTCTTTCTCCTGAAAGCCATTTGCGTCGCGGTGATGCAGATGGGATTACCGATGAGACAGCAGGAGATGCCTGTTTATTCCCGCCTCTCCGGAAAATTCACGCGTAAAAATTTTTGCGCACACCATGGAATAAAGGCGTTGCATGCGTGTCTATCCTGCTACGGGGTCCCGGCCCCAGCTCATGACAGGATGACGGACATGGATTCAGGTTGTTCAAAATGCAGGACATGATGCGCCTGATCGAACCGCTGATCCCGCAATTGCGGCGCTATGCGCGCTCGATGCTGTGGAACCAGGCACAAGCCGACGATCTCGTCCAGGATTGTCTGCTGCGGGTGATCGACCGCTGGCACCAGAGACGGGCGGACGGGGATGCGCGGACATGGGCTTTCACCATTTTGCATAATCTCACGATTAACCATCTCCGGCAGAAGGGGCGGCGCGGCCCGCATATGAGCTTGGAGGACGTAGCCGACGATGTCTTTGCCCGCCCGGCAAGCCAGGAGGTGAGCCTGACCTATCACGACCTGCAAAAATCCCTCGCAATCTTGCCCGAGGAACAGCGCAGCGTCTTGCTTCTGGTCACAGTTGAAGATCTTTCCTATGCGGAAGCCGCCAAAGTGCTCGGTGTTCCGCTTGGCACCATGATGTCGCGCCTGGCGCGGGCACGCGAAAGGCTTCTGAAGATGATGGAGGGGGAAAATATTCTGCCCTTGCACACCCCAAATATTCGGAGAATCAAATGACGACCGGCCGGCCAATCACCGAAGAGGATTTGCATGCCTATGTAGACGAAGCGCTCGACATTACCCGCCGTGATGAAGTCGAGGCGTATTTGAGGCAGCACCCGGACGTGGCGTTGCGCGTGCAAAGCTACGTGAACCAGCGCAACGTATTGCGGGCGATGCTTGCCCCCGTGGCCGAAGAACCGATCCCGCCGGCACTCAGCCTCGCGCGTCTCGCCGAGGTCCGTCGCCGGCCGCCGGCCATCGCACCCTGGCGTGCAGTTGCCGCCTCGATCCTGCTGTTCAGCTTCGGCGCGGCGGGCGGCTGGACGATGCATGGCATGTCCCAGGTTCAGCCGACGGGGATGCAAGCCCTCGCCCAAGACGCGGCGTATAACTACGCGGTGTATGGCCCGGATAATCTTCACCCCGTCGAGTTCAACGCGGCGGACCGCGGCAAGTTCGTGGATTGGATTTCCGGCCGCTTGAACACTCCGGTTATGGTGCCTGATCTTTCCATCTCGGGGTATCGCTTCATGGGTGGGCGGCTCGTCGCCACGGGCCATGGCCCCGCCGGATTGCTCATGTACAGCAACAACGACGGCCTGCGCATCATCATGTTGGTTCAGCAGATGAATAGTCAGAAGACATCCAAGATGATGCAGTCGAAAGACGGCGCGGTGACAGGATTCACTTGGACACATGGCGGTCTCGGGTATAGCGTTGCAGGCACCTCACCGGCGGATACGCTACACCCGCTCGCCGACGAAATCCGCAGGCAGGTAAATCTCAACATTTAAGACTAAATTCCCCTTTTATGTTTGAACACAGCGGTGAGGAGGAGCATCCCCAACCTTGGATTGGCTGCTCCCTGTCAAACAAAGCGAGTGCGTTGGGCCGAAAGCCGAAATTCCGCTTTCTGACGAGGAGACAGAAAAGCGGACATCCCAGTCACGCTCGCTGATCATGCGGTCGGTGAAAAGGGTAAGCTGGTGTTTCCATGTTCATCCTCCATCTCCCTACTAGATGGTCACACCGCCGTGCATAAACCGCTGTCCAAAGGTGGCTACCGCGTGGTCTATGAACAGGCGTGTGCGTAATGGCTGGTGCCGCCCGGCAGGATGGACAAGGTGTATGGGTACGGGCTCAGGTTCATGCTCGATAAGCACCCGTTGCAACGAACCAGCCGTTTCCAGCGGTGCAAGCTGATACGAGAGAACACGCACAATTCCCCCGCCACGCACTGCGGCCTCCAATGCCGCCTGTACGGTGTTCACCGCTAGCTGCGGTTTCACCTGCACCGTGCGGCCACCTTGAGAGGTGCGGAAACGCCAACGGTCAGGCATCGGCCGGCCGCCGGTCACAGCGATGATCCGATGCCCGACCAGTTTGCCCGGATGCTCAGGCATACCTGTCTTGGCCAGATAGTTTGGGCTCGCACAGAGAACCTGCCGCACCTCGCCCAACTTGATGGCCCGCAGGCTTGAATCGGCCAAATGCGCGATCCGGAACCCGAGGTCGATCCCTTCATCGATGAAGGAGACCTGCCGGTTCAGCATCAGGAGCGACACCTCCACCAGTGGATACGTTTCCATGAAATCTTGGATCAACGGCAAAACATGCATACGGCCGAACATTTCCGGAGCAGTGATCGCGATCGGCCCAGCCGGACCGCCCTGTGAGGCTGCGGCGTCTCGGAGCCCGGCATATTCAGCCAGTACCCGCCGTGCCTGGTCCAGGTAGGATTCTCCCCCAGCGGTCAGCGCGATGGCGCGCGTCGTGCGGATGAACAGCTGGGCTCCAAGCTCATCCTCCAGCGCCGCCACGGCACGGCTTACCGCAGTGGGCGAGCGGCCAAGGCGCCGACTCGCGGCGGCAAAGCTGCCCTGCTCCGCGACGGCAGTGAATATTGCCAGACTATCGAGCCGGTCCACAAAATTATCCCGATTTTCGCAATAAAGAATATCAAATTTTCTATATTATAACAAATGAGGCAACGTCCTAATTACTCGGCATGGTTTCCGCCATTAGGAGTGTACATGTCCACCAAACCCCAGTTGATTTTGCATGGTTTTCCTTTGTCCGGCCATTCGCACCGGGCTGAGTTGATGTTGAGCCTACTCGGCCTGCCATACCAGTTCCACCAGGTCGATCTCGCCAATGGCGAACAAATCGGCCCCGCCTTCCGGAAACTTAATCTGTTCGGCACCGTGCCGGTGCTGCAGGATGGCGGTGCGGTGGTTGCTGACTCCGCCGCCATCATCTCCTATCTGGCACTAAAGTATGATCCGGCGCGGACCTGGTTGCCTGAAGACCCGCTGGCCGCCGCACAGGTACAACGCTGGCTCTCCGTCGCCCAAGGGCCGGTATTCAACGGTCCCTGCAAGGCGCGGCTGGTCAAAGTCTTTGACAGCCCGCATGACTACGAACGGGCCGTGACCGAAGCCGCAACATTGCTACCGCGCTTGGACGAGACCCTGGCGCAAAGCCCATTCTTCACGGGCAGCGTCGCAAATCTCGCCGATGTCGCAATGTATAGCTACATCGCCAAGGCGCCGGAAGGCGGCGTGGATCTAGCGCCTTATCCGAACCTGCTGGCATGGCTGCGCCGAGTTGAGGCGCTCCCGCGCTTTCTGCCAATGCCGAACGTAAGCTGAGGCGCGTCATGGCGACGCCATGGCACGAAGGTGAGCAAGCTATGCAGGCGCGTGCCGGCATGGCCGGGCGGATGGCGGAGGTGGGAACGCGCGTCATCCGTACCGCCATGCCGGACCAGCACCGCTCCTTTTTCATGCAACTGCCCTTTATCCTGGCGGGACACCAGGATTCAGACGGAAATGTCTGGGCCTCGCTCCTCTCCGGCACGCCAGGCTTCGTCGCCAGCCCTGACCCTAAAACCCTGGCGATCTCCGCGTGCCCCCTACCTCGCGATCCGCTGGCAGCATCGCTGGTCGCCGGGCTTCCCATGGGCATCCTCGGCGTCGAACTGCCCACGCGACGGCGCAATCGGGCGAACGGATATGTGCTGACCACCGGTCCAGAAAATTTCACCGTCTCAGTGGAGGAAAGCTTTGGCAATTGCCCTAAATACATCGCACGGCGTGATTACATGGCGCCGCGCTCGGCAGCCATAACATGCGAACCTCTGACCGGGCTAGATGAAGCCGCACGGCGCTTTATCTCATCGGCAACAACGTTCTTTGTCGCCTCGTCCGCCGGTCCTTGTACGTTGCCCGACGTCTCGCATCGCGGCGGTCCACCCGGATTCATCGGTCTTTCTCCCGATGGTACGCTTACTATTCCCGACTATGCTGGCAATCTCTTCTTCAACACACTTGGGAATATCCTACTATATCCCCGCGCCGGGATACTCTTTCCGGACTTCATATCAGGTGACATGCTGCAACTAAGTGGATCAGCATGGGTAGTGGAAAATGAAACTGCTCCACTTCCACCAGGCGCGGAACGGATCTGGCAGTTCCGCATGACCCAAGGGCAGTGGCTACGCGAGATTCTTCCTTTGTGTTTTACTGCCGGTGAAGACTCTCCGTTCTGGCCTGTAATTTCGAAAGAGGCACTTGATGTTACCAGTCAATAGTCTTCACTATAGACCAAGACCTCTCCTCCAGCCCGTAGATTGCAACCAAAGACAACGTCGAAAACGCGCGGCGAGGGGGGCGGAACGTGGCCAATCTATGAGCGCGCTGCTGGGAGAGCTCGCCGCAGCGGTGGCCTTCGGCGAGGCCGGTTAGCTCACACGCTGGTGCCTACCAGCAACGTCGCGCCCATACCCAAGAAGGTAAAGGCGCAGCAAGGGCCGAATGCGGACACCGACTTTCTAGGCGTCAGGCTTTGCGGGAATTATTCTTGCTCCGCCTTAAACAAATCCTGGAAAATGAGCCGCCCCCAAATGCGACCACGCGCGTGCACCAGCGCGCCACCCTCGCTGAGTTTTCCTAATTTGACGGGCGCGAACCCAAGTTGTTTGGCCAAATCCGCCACGGGCGCAATAGAGTCCTCATCATCGCTCGACAGAAAAACAACCCGATGGCCGCCCTGGACAATCGGATCGGCGGCCAGTTTGGCCGCAATCAGGTGATTGAATCCTTTCACGAACCTGGCGCCGGGGAACGCCTTCGCGGCGAAGGCGGAGGATAGCAGGCCGTCCAGATCCACAAGCGGAACCAGTGCGTTCATCGCGTCGATGACGATCTTCCCTTCCCAGTTCGACAGCACCGACGCCACTTCGCGATGCTCCCCGAAAGGGACGGCCAAAATGATCGTGCCAGCCGCCAGCGCGTCGTGCAGCGACTTGGGCGTGACATTGGAGCCAATCGCCTCAGCCTGCGGCACCAACGCCTCAGGCGGCCGCCGGCGGGCGACTGTCACGTCGATGTTTCGTCGGACAAAGGCCCGGGCCAAAGCCTGGCCTATCTTACCAAATCCTATGATCGCCTAGCTCATCATATTTCTCCAACCTCGTTGCGTTTGATCTCGCGCTTTTCAGATCGCGGAGAGGCCGCCATCGACGGACAGCTCCACCCCGTTCACGAAGCTTGAGTCATCTGAAGCAAGGAATAGCGCGGCCGCCGCAATTTCCTCCGGGCGCCCCATCTTTCCCCGCGGGATCGCGGATTCGAACATCTGCCTTGCCTCGTCGGTGAGAACTTGGTCCTGCATCGGTGTGGCAATCGGCCCAGGATGCAGCACGTTCACTCGGATGTTCCTAGCCTTCAATTCGTTGAGCCATCCGCGTGCGAAGGCGTGCAACGCCGCCTTGCTCGCCGCATACACACTGAAACCTAGAAAACCTTTGATCGAAGCAACCGACCCGGTCATGAAGATCGATCCACCATCGTTGAACAGCGGCAACGCCTTCTGCACTGTGAACAGCGTGCCACGCGCATTCAGGTCGAAGATCACATCGAAATGCTGCTCGGTAATCTCCCCTAGTGGGACGGCTTCACCCCAGCCGGCACTCGCGTACAGGATGTCGATATTGCCCTTTTCCCGCTTCACAATGTCGAACAGTCGGTCGAGGTCGTCGAGATTGGCCGCGTCGCCGCGCACGCCGGTCACATTCCGGCCAATCAGGCTGACGGCTTCGTCGAGCGCCTCCTGCCTCCGGCCCGTGATGAACACATAGGCGCCTTCTTCAACAAACCGCTTGGCGCTCGCCAGCGCCATGCCGCTCGATCCACCAGTGATGACCGCAATTTTACCCTCAAGCTTACCCATGATTTTTCCTTTCAGATGCCGCCTTCAGTTGATTGGGGATGCCCCGGACCCCCGAGATAGGTCCGGTGGAGGCAGGCGTTGAGTACGTAAGCGCGCACATCGGTGGTGCGAAAACGATCCGCTTTGCTGGCTGGCGCCGGAGATGGGGACCGGTCATCGCCGCACTGAACTGGCCGGCATGGGTGATGATCCCAGCCTGTGCTATCCTCGTACGAAGAAATTTCCGATGCTATTGGACACCGGCTCTGGAAGGCGCACCTTGCGGTGCGGGATTGCACCATGATCGACTGGGATGATGTTCGCTATTTTCTTGCCGTGGCACGCGGTGGTTCTGTGCGGGCCGCTGCCGAGCGCCTCGGGGTGAATCATACCACCGTGCTGCGGCGCATCGCCCAGCTTGAAGAGCGCTTAGGGGGACAGGTCTTCGAAAGACTGCCTTCCGGCTACCACATGACGGAAGCGGGCGAAGAAATCCTCGAATTCGCAGAGCAGATGGAAGCGTCGTCGCATCGGTTGGAGACACGAATCTTCGGGCGCGACCAGAACGCAAGCGGGCTTTTACGGGTGACGCTGCCACCCTTCCTCGCGACCCATCTGCTCATGCCGGATTTCGCCGATTTCGCTCGTTTGCATCCGGACATCGAAATGGAAATCCTGTCGTCCGGCGAAGTCGCGAACCTGACCAACCGGGAGGCCGATGTCGCGATTCGCGTCGTCGTCGACCGCAAGGCCCTGCCGCTTAATCTTCACGGCCTGAGGGGGCCGGCGTTTTCGAGCGGCATCTACATGTCCCACGCCAGGCTGGAAGCATGGCGTGTGGGCCCGCGCGATCCCCTCCGGTGGATTGCCATCGGCAATCACGGAATCCCGGACTGGGCTCGCGAGAGTGAAATTCACATCTCGGAAATTCCGTTCAGGACCCCGGACGCCGAAGCGCAGATCGCAGCGGTACGGCAAGGGATCGGGATGACGAAACTGCCTTGCTTTGTCGGAGACTCCGACCCGATGCTAGCTAGAGTGCCGAACGCCGACCCGCAAATGAACGGCACGCTCTGGCTTCTCACCCAGGGAGAAACGCGCAAGACAAAGCGCGTGCGGCTTTTCACCGAGTTCATATCCCGAAGGCTTGCCGCCTACGCGCCGCGTCTCGCTGGGTTATCCATATCGCGCGACTGACGCGCGCCGGCCACCGGCGCGATTGCAATAATCCGACCTGAAGCGGACCACGATTGGTCCAGACGAAAGCACCATCAATTCTTCGCACTGCTGACGACCAAACTCAGAATGTCTAGGCATAGCGCCCGGCCCGCAGGCGGGCTAACCGAATTCTCGCAACGGCAACGGCAACCGTCGCCGCCAGGCCGAACAGTTGGCACCTTGCAAGGACATATCGGGCCGCAGATTGTTGTAGTCCACCCCGGCGGACAGCTGGCCTTGGGCTTCCTCGTACTGCCCCCTATGGCCCGGCAGGGGCGGTTTGAGAGCGGCGCTTTATCCCGTGTCAGGTAAATTCCCTGGTTCAACCGCGTGCTCCGCGCAGGAGAGCTTTGCATGTGCGGGCAGTCTCACACCGCGCTGAACCGGCCTAATTCCTCGCCGGTGAAGCGCAAATCGCTTCGACGGTGAGATCCAGATGCAATACACCACGCTCAGCCTGCGGCACGGCCTCCTCGCATTGGCGGTTATGTCTATTTGGGGCAGTAATTTCGTGGTTATCCGGCTCGGGTTGGACCAGTTCCCGCCCTTCCTGTTCGCGGGACTGCGCTTCACCCTCGCCGCTCTGCCCGGTATTTTTCTCCTTCCCCGGCCAAACGTAACCTGGAGAAACCTTGCCGCGTACGGACTCCTGATCGGCGCCGGGCAATTCGGCCTGTTGTTTCTGGCGATGGATGGCCATATTTCCCCTGGCCTAGCCTCGCTGGTGATCCAGGTTCAGGTGTTCTTCACCATCATTATTTCAATGGCCTGCAGCGGTGAGCGACTTCGTGGGTTCCAGATCGCCGCCTGTCTGCTGGCGGTTGCGGGCATCGCGGTGATCGCAGCGCATGTCAACGGCCACACCACGGCGCTCGGCTTGGCTCTGGTGGTGCTCGCCGCCGCCTGTTGGGCAACCGGTAACATCGTCGCGCGCGAAGGTCGGCCGGATAATTTTCTGGCGTACGTGGTGTGGGGCAGCCTGTTTTCGGTGCCGCCCTTGCTGGTCCTGTCGCTGCTAGTGGATGGCCCGGTGGCGATTAGCCACGCACTCGGCCATGCCACGCTTGGAGGCTGGGTTGCCCTGGCATGGCAGTCCCTCGGCAATAGCTGGTTCGGCTATGCCAGCTGGGGATTTCTGCTGGCGCGCTATCCATCAGCGACCGTCACCCCCATGGCGCTTCTCGTGCCGGTCTTCGGTATGAGGACTGCCGTGCTTTGGCTCGGCGAGCCAATGCCGACCTGGAAGCTTGAGGCCGCGGCGTTGGTGATTCTGGGCCTCGCGGTGAGCGTGTTCTATCCGCACCTAAATAGGGGGTTGGCTAACCGCCGCCTGGGCGTGTGGAGGCAGTGAGACGGCTCAGCCCTGAACAGAAATGTGCAGTCCAGCTAGCGGCGAGTTCAAGAGCAAGCCGGGCCGACAGCCGCCCGTCCGCCACAGAGCGGAAGATCGGCAAAGCTGTCTTTGCCGTCCAAAGGCTGCACGGAAAATAACGGCCATGTCGGCCGTTATATGTATTCACCTCTTTGCATTGGGCCTTCCGCGTATTCCGACTCATCTCGCACTGCGCTGCGGCTTGCTTCCCTGGAAGCTTTCCCGATATCGCACCGGCGTAATGCCGAGCCGTCTCTGGAAGGCGGCCCGCATCTGTTCAGGCGTGGTGAAGCCACAATCGAAAGCTACCGCCTTCATCACACGGTCGGTCCCTTCAAGCAAGTTGCGAGCTTGATCGAGGCGAACGCTCTCGACGTACTCGTGGGGGGTCGTGCCCAATTCTTTCACGAATATGCGCGCGATGCTGCGCGGACTGGTCCCCGCGATCTCGGCAAGCCGCTCGACAGGGAACGGCTCGGCAAGGTGCTCCAGGACGTAAGCTTGCACGCGGCCAATCGGCGTCTCCGGGTCAGTGCGCGGCTGGAGCAGTGGGCTGAACTGCGATTGGCCGCCTTGACGCTGCGCCACCACCACCAGCCGCTTAGCACAGGCTAGCGCCAGTTCGGTACCGAAATCCTCGCTCACCAGCGCGAGCGCGAGATCGATTCCGGCCGTGACGCCCGCAGACGTCACCAACGCGCCGTCGCGGGCATAGATCCGATCCAGTTCAATGCGGGCCGCTGGGAACATGGCGGCGAGTTGACCAGCGTTCTGCCAATGTGTTGTCGCGATCCTGCCATCGAGCAGGCCGGCACGGCCGAGGGCGAAGGCGCCGGTGCAGATCGATCCGTAGCGCGTCCCGCGAACGCCCCATTGCCGCAGCCATGACGACATCGCCTCATCCTCGGGGGCGTCCGGCAGCGCTGGACCGCCTGCAACCAGGACCGTGTGGAAGGGCCTGCGCGCCTGTGCGAATGTGAGATGCGCCATCATCACCATACCGTTCGAGGCCCTCAGCGGCCGAGCCTCGGCGGCGATCAAATAGCAATCATAGCTGTCCGCGGCGGAGATTCGCGCATTCGCCTCGGCGAAGACATCGAGCGGTCCCGCCACATCGAGCGCCTGCACACCGTCATGGACAATCAAGGCGACGTCTTTCCTGCCCACCCCTTCAACTTCCCCGCATGCTCAACTCACTTCACGATCCTCGAGATCAATACGACCGGCCACGTGAACCCATCGGCAGCTTATCCGCCAAGATTGGCAGGATATCAATGATTGTGATGTTTGCTGCCAGCTTAAGGTGATGCGACAACAATCGGGCCTGGCGCAGGGATCGTCCCCCTGCCGAGACGCTGCTCTCGTCCCCTGCGCCGACGCCGATTTCAACAACGGACGATTAGCGCGTCCACCGTTCGTGCGGGGCCCGTTTGCGGCAACCTGGCGTGCGGCCGCAAGGCTGGAGAGGTACCATGGCTGAAAACAGGCACTTTACTACCGCCGCCGGCGTGCCGGTGGCTAACAACACCGATATCATGACCGCGGGTCCCCGCGGCCCGGCACTGCTTCAGGATGTCTGGTTGATTGAGAAGCTTGCGCATTTCGACCGCAAGGTCATCCCAGAGCGCCGGATGCACGCCAAGGGCTGGGGCGCCTATGGCACCTTTACCGTCACCCACGACATCACCCGGTTCACCCGTGCCAAGATCTTCTCAGAAATCGGCAAGAAGACCGACCTGTTCATGCGCTTTTCGAGCGTGGCAGGCGAACGTGGCGCCGCCGATGCCGAACGCGATATCCGCGGTTTCGCGGTGAAATTCTATACCGAAGAGGGAAACTGGGATATTGTCGGCAATAACACGCCGGTTTTCTTCTTCCGCGACCCATTGCGGTTCCCGGACCTCAACCACGCGATTAAGCGCGATCCGCGCACGGGCCTGCGTTCGGCCGACAATAACTGGGATTTCTGGACGCTGCTGCCCGAGGCGCTGCACCAGGTGACGATCGTCATGTCCGAACGCGGTCTGCCCAAGAGCTTCCGGAATATGCACGGCTTCGGAAGCTACACCTTCTCGATGATCAACGCTGCCAATGAGCGCGTCTGGGTCAAGTTTCACTTTCGTACCCAGCTGGGCATCAAGAACCTGACTGACTCGGAAGCCGGCGAGGTCGTCAAGAATGACCGCGAAAGCCATGGCCGTGACCTATTCACCGCGATCGAGTGCGGCGACTTTCCGACATGGACGATGTTCATTCAGGTGATGACCGAGGAGCAGGCGAGACATCACCGGCATAATCCGTTTGATCTCACCAAGGTGTGGCCGAAAAGCGAGTATCCGTTGATCGAGGTCGGTGAACTTGAGCTAAACCGCAACCAAGAAAACTACTTCGCCGAGGTTGAGCAGTCGGCCTTCTCGCCGGCCAACGTCATTCCGGGGATCGGCTTCTCGTCAGACAAGATGCTGCAGGCGCGGCTGTTCTCCTATGCTGACGCGCAACGCTACCGCCTGGGCGTCAATTTCAACCACATCCCGGTTAACGCGCCAAAATGCCCGTTCCACTCCTACCACCGCGACGGCGCGATGCGCACAGACGGCAATCTGGGTGGCACCAAAACCTATTATCCCAACAGCGATAATCTTTGGGCCAACCAAGCCACCTTCGCGGAACCACCAATGCCAGTCGACGGCGACGGCGCGCGCTGGGATCATCGCGTCGATGACGATTACTGGGAGCAACCGGGCAATTTGTTCCGCGCCATGACCCCCGAGCAGCAAGAGGCACTGTTGGCAACACCGCCCGCGCGATGGGCGATGCCGCGGATCACATCAAGCGGCGCCACATCGAGAATTGCACCCGTGCCGACCCAGCCTACGGTGCCGGCGTCGCCGCCGCGCTCGGCCTCGGGCCGGTGGCGCAGGCTGACGAGTAAACTTTTCAACAGGAGTGAAGACCATGACCGACACCCTTCTGCATACCGCCGGTATCCACGGCATCAAAATTCCGGAC
>JAGWIL010000286.1 GCA_028866335.1 Rhodospirillales bacterium | reverse complement strand
AGGTCTGCCGCCTGCGGAATATTCCCATCACCACGTTTATTAATAAAATTGACCGAGAGGGCCAGAACCCCTTCGCGCTGCTGGACGAAATTGCGGATACGCTGGCGTTGGATATCTGCCCGATGGTCTGGCCCATCGGCTCAGGCGGGCTGTTCCGTGGTTGTTTTGACATTCGCAACGACAAGCTGGTTTCCGCCCGCAAGCCGGGTGAGGATGGCCCGGCGCAGAGCTTCGCCATCCCGGCTGACCAGCAGGCGCAACTGGATGAGGATGTGGAGCTGATCCGCGCCGCCTATCCGGAATTTGACCGTCAATCTTTCGAGGAAGGGCATTTAACCCCGGTTTATTTCGGCTCGGCGCTGAAGGATTATTCAGTGCGGGAATTGTTGGAGGGTCTGGTGGCCAATGCCCCGCCGCCGCAGCCCCGCGCCACGGATGTGCGTGAGGTTTCACCCGAGGAGGCACCAGTGACCGGCTTCGTGTTCAAGGTGCAGGCGAATATGGACCCGCAGCACCGCGACCGGATTGCTTTTACCCGCATATGCTCGGGCAAATTCACCCGCGGCATGAAGCTGAATCATTCGCGCACCGGTAAGCCGATGGCGATCCAGGCACCGATTTTCTTTTTCGCGCAGGATCGTTCCCTGGCGGAAGAGGCGTTTCCGGGCGACATTATCGGCATCCCCAACCATGGTACGCTGCGGGTGGGGGACACGCTGACCGAGGGCGAGAAGCTGCGCTTTACCGGCATTCCGGATTTCGCACCGGAAATTTTGCGCCGCGTGCGGCTGACGGACCCGATGAAGGCCAAGCAGATGCGCAAGGCGCTGGAGGATTTGGCGGAAGAAGGTGTCACGCAGGTCTTCCGCCCGATGACCGGCGCGGATTGGATCGTTGGCGTGGTGGGGATGTTGCAGCTTGATGTGCTGAGCAGCCGGATTGAGCAGGAGTATAACGTGCCGGTGGGGTTCGACCCCGCGCCGTTCGACACGGCCCGCTGGATATTTTCAACGGATACCGCGCGGCTGAAATTCTTCATTGATGTGAATAAGAGTGCCATGAGCGAGGACCGGGATGGCGCGCCGGTTTATCTCGTCCGCAATGGCTGGGAACTGAACCGGATGAAGGAAAACTTCCCCGAACTCACCTTCTCGGCCACGCGTGAACGTCAGTAATTAAACTGATAACTTAAGCCCACGCTGCTGCTGTTCTGGCCGGTGCTGTCGGTGCCGGTGGAGGTTTGCAGCTTAAGGCCCTTGTAGAGATTGATCTCCACATTGGCTGAGGTGCCCTGGCCGCTGGCGGCCTGGCTGGCGCCGACATAAACGCCCGGGGCAACATAGCGTCCCGCCTGCACAGAAGGCGCGCCGCTGGCGGAGCTGCCAACGGAAAGTTGGTCGAGCCCCAAGGCGTTACGGACTGAATCAAGCGGGCTAGCTCCACCGCCAATGCCGGAAAGCTGCGCCAGCGCTGCCGCCAGAGATGCCGCCTGGAATGGCGACAAATTTGCCGTGCTTTGCGAGAACAGCAACTGGGAAAGAATTTCGTCCGATGGCAGAGGCGGGGAGCTGGTGAGGCTGATCTGCGGTTTGGCCGCCGTGCCGCCAACAATTAAACTGGCGGTGCCGTTATTGCTGGTGGTGGTCGTTGCTTCCAAAACCAGCGCCGGAATAAAGCCGCCGCCGTTGAATTCGATTTTGCCCGAGGTGAATTGCAGGGTTTTGCCGGCCAGCGAGAAATAGCCGCGGATGAGGGTGAAGCCACCGGTGGGCTGAGGAGACTCGGTGGTGCCGCCGATGCCGATATGCCCGTCAAGCTCCGCGAATAGCCCATCGCCCCGGATGAAGATTTGGTTCTTGGCGTGCACGTCCAGCGCCAGGTGGATCGGCGGCAAGGGCGGGGGCGTGCTTTTTGGCGCGGCTGGTGGCGCGCTCGCGTTATGGATCGGCAGATTGGCAACCGAGGGCGGCAGCGATTTGGGGATGTTGATATTAGCTTTCAGAATATCGACCTGCCCGGCCAACGTGGAGCTGCCCTTAAGGTCGCCTTTCATCGTAAGTGCCGCGTTTAGTGTTTCGGTTAAGATATCTGACGCCACGGGAGTCGCGCGATCCGCGTTCAAGGCAAAATCTACCGGCATGGCAGGCACGCCGAGATTGATGCTGCCATGGCCGGAGATGCTGCCCTGGCCAGCTTTGGCGGAGAGGTTTTGCAAGGTGATAAGCTTGTTCGCCGCCGCCACGTCAGCGTTGATGGCGGTAAGATTGAGGCCTGAGGCGATGTTCTGCACCGAGCCACCGGTGAGATTTAGCGTGCCGTTGGGGGTGGGGGCGCTGGGAGTGCCGCCCACGCGCATATTGGTGGTGATCACCCCACGCACGAGGTTGCCGTCCGCCATCAAAATTGGGTCCAGCAATTTCAAATCCAGCCGCCCGGCAAGGGCGAGGTTTATCGCCCCGGTCATCGCCATGGGGGCGGTGCCGTTCACGGTGAAATTTACATCCTGCCCGGCGTTTAGGCCAAGATTGATATCCACCGCGCGGCCTTTCAGGTTTGCCTTGGCGTTGATGTCGGCGGGAGGCAAGGAAGCAGCGGGACCGGTTAGGTCACGTAGTTTCTGGGCAAGAAGAGTGACCTGCCCGGTCGGCGCTTGGGGCGTACCCGCAAGCTGCATGTTGGTGGTAACAAGCCCGCTCAATTTGGTGTTCATCTTGGTCAGCAGCGGGTTGAGCATGGCTGTGTTCAGCCGCCCTTCTATGGCGAGCTTCATGGCGCCTGCTATGGAAAGCGGGGCGAGGCCACGGACGGTTATGTTCGCATCCTGCCCGGCGCTGG
>JAGWIL010000285.1 GCA_028866335.1 Rhodospirillales bacterium | reverse complement strand
TTTGTTTTCCGCCGCCGCGTCTCCCGAGACTTCGCTACCATGGAAGTTAGCCATAAACGCTTCCGCCCCGCGGTGGAAAACGAGGTGATCACCACTTCGCAACCGGATATTTCCGCCATTCGCAGCGAAGTCCGCGCGGTGCTGGAAGCCGCGGCACCTGCCGCGCCGCGCCAGCCCGCCCCCGTGGCGCAACTATTATGGACCGAAGCTGACCGCCTTGCCGTACTCTCACTCGCTGGCGCCAGCCCTGCCTCGGGCCTTGCCTTGCTGAAACGCCACGGCATCGGCACACTCATTGCAGCGCCTGGGCACCCGTTTCGTCTGGCTGAGGAAGGAATTGAAATTCTGCCGCTACCGGATGGCTTTAGGGCCGCAGCCCCCTTGGTTGCCGTGCTGCGCGCCAAGCTCGCCCAAGGCAAGCGTATCGCTTTTTACACCGAAACCGGCCTCTCCGGCGCGGCCGCGCTGCTTGCGGCGCGCTTCTCCAGCCGCCAGCCAAGCCAGACTTAATCTCACGCCTCGCAGGGCGGCATTGCAAAGATTATCTATCTTTCCGGCGTTTTTCATGTTTCCAGAGAGAAGATGCCCAAGCCAGACGAACTTCTTTTTGCCCTGAAAACCTATTCCGGCGCGATGCTGGCGTTTTATATTTCCTGCTGGCTGGGGCTGGATAACCCCTATTGGTCAATGGCGACGGCATTTATCGTGGCGCATCCTTTTGCCGGCGCCATGCGCTCCAAAGCGTTGTACCGCTTTTTCGGAACACTCATTGGCGGCACCGCGGCGGTAATCATGGTGCCTAATTTGGTGAACGCGCCTGTGCTGCTCTGCATCGCCCTGGCGCTATGGGTTGGGCTTTGCCTCTACATCGCGTTGATGGACCGTTCCCCGCGCGCATATACCTTCATGCTTTCAGGCTATACAGCGGGCATTATCGGCTTTCCCGCCGTTACCGACCCCAGCCATATTTTCCAAACAGCCCTCACGCGCTGCGAGGAAATAACCCTCGGCATTGTCTGCACCACCATGATCGGCACGATCATTCTGCCCCGCGCGCTGGGGCCGGTGCTGGCGCGCCGCATCTCCTCCTGGGTGCAACCCGCCGTGGAGTGGGCAAGTGCCGCCCTGGCGGGAGAGGGCGAAGCCCAACCCGCGCGGGAAGCCCGCCGCCGCCTCGCCTTTGAGGCGACCGACGCTGCGATGATGGTCTCTCAGCTCGCTTACGATATTTCACATCTGCAATCAGCCGTGCGGCAGGTTACGCGCCTGCGCCTGTATGTCATCAGCCTGATGCCAATTTTGGCATCCATCGGCCAGCGCGTGGCGGAGCTGCAGCGCTTAGGCGGGCTTACCCCGGAAACGCAGGCCGTGCTCACCCATACCGATGAATGGATGAAAGCCGGCAAAGCCGAAGATGCTGACCCGCTGCTGACTGACATTCAGGCCCTGGAGCACGAGGCACCGAACTGGGCGGGGTTGCTGCGCGCCAGCCTTGCCGTACGGCTGGAGGAGCTGGTGCGCATTGTGCACCACTCCCGGCAGTTGCGCCGGCACCTGACTGATGGCACCCCCGCCCCGGAAAGCCCAACGGCGGAGGCAGAATACATCGCGGTGATGCGGGAAAACCACGACCACAAGCTGGCATTTCTTTCGGCGTTCTCGGCAGCTCTCGCCATTTTATTGGTGTGCTTTATCTGGATAGAAACCGCCTGGGCTTACGGCGCGGGGGCGGCTATCCTCGTTGCCGTCGCCTGCTCGTTTTTCGCGGCACAGGATGACCCCGCCCCGGCTATCGCGTTGATGCTGCGTAATGGCGTGATGGTGATCGTCGGCATCTTCGTTGTCAGCTTCGCTGTTTTGCCGGTAATAACCAATTTCGAGGAGCTTTATCTGGTTCTGTTGCCCGTGGGGCTCATCATCGGCGTACTTGTCTCCCGCCCGGCCACGTTCGGCACCGGCATGGTCATCGGCGCCATTGGTGCCACGCAGCTCGCTTTGAGCAACGGTTACGATGTGAATTTCATCAAATTCGCTGATAGTTCCTTCAGCCTGATCGTCGGCCTTGGCAGCGCGCTGGTTATCACACGGCTGATCCGCTCGGTTGGTGCTGCCTGGAGCACGGAGCGGCTGATGCGCGCCAATTGGCGTGACGTAGCCGCCGCGGCGGAAGCCAGCACGCCACCAGACCGCGCCGCCATGACCGGCATAATGATGGACAGGCTTGGGTTGATGATGCCGCGCCTCGCCGCTGTTGCCAACGGCGCGGACAGTGCTGCCTCCGGCACGCTGATGGACCTTCGCGTGGGCCTGAACATGATCGGGCTGCATCGCGAGCAATGGCGGCTGCCCGTCGCCGCGCGTGCAGGCAGCCAGCTCATCTTTCATCGTCTCGCGGCTTTCTATCGCGCCGGTCCGCGCAACCCGGCACCGCCCGGCCTTATCCATGCGCTCGACGAAACAATATGCGCGCTTACGGGTGACGCCTCGGCCTACCGCGAAGCGTTGATGATCCTCTCTGGTTTACGATCGGTGCTATATCCCGATGCGCCACCGCCTGATTTTGCATTACTCACCCCTGAACTGGCCGCCACATGATCGGTGAAATCAACATTTATGGCGTGCTGTTCCCGCCTCTGCTCATCTGGATTTTCTTCGCGCTGCTGCTCTCCATAGCCGTGCGGCGCGGACTCTCTCTGCTGGGTGTTTACCGTTTCATCTGGCACCGCCCGCTCTTCGACCTTTGCCTGCTCATCATGCTCACCGGGCTTATCAGCCTGGCGGCCAACCATTATTTTTAAGTTCGGAATGCCATGAAACCCGTTTCCCTCATCTACC
>JAGWIL010000284.1 GCA_028866335.1 Rhodospirillales bacterium | reverse complement strand
GCAGGAGAGGATTGCCCGCGTAACCGAAATGGCGGAGGACGACTGCCCCTATTTCGCAATTGTGCTGGCGCATGGCGGAAGAAATCGCGAATGAGCGGCTGGCTGGTCATTGCCGGGCTAGGGCCGGGGGATGCGGCGCTGATCACGCCGGAGGTGAGTGCGGCACTAGCCGAAGCCACAGATGTTTTGGGCTACACGCCTTACGTGGCGCGGGTGGCGGCACGGGAGGGCCTGCGCCTGCACGCATCAGACAACCGGGAGGAACTCACCCGTGCCCGGCACGGCTTAAGCCTGGCAGCTTCGGGGCGGAAAGCGGTGATTGTATCCTCCGGCGACCCCGGTGTGTTCGCCATGGCGGCGGCGGTGTTTGAGGTGCTGGAGGAACAACCCGCATGGCTGGCGTTGGATATCCGCGTGCTGCCGGGCATCACCGCAATGCTGGCCGCCGCGGCAAAGGCCGGTGCGCCGCTGGGGCATGATTTCTGTGCCATCAATCTATCCGATAATCTGAAACCCTGGGCAGTGATTGAAAAACGCCTGCGCCTCGCGGTGGAGGCGGATTTCGCCATGGCGTTCTACAACCCGCGCTCCCACGCCCGGCCCGATGGGTTTGGCAAAGCCCTTGATATATTGCGCGAAGTTTGCGAACCGGAACGGCTGGTGATTTTTGCCCGCGCGGTTTCTACACCGCAGGAACATATAAGCGTGGTAAAACTGGCGGAGGCAACGCCGGAGATGGCGGATATGCGGACGCTTGTTTTGCTGGGCAACAGCCAGACCAAGCAAGCTGGGCGGTTTGTTTACACACCGAGATCCGCGCCATGAAGCCAAGCCATCGCCGCCTCCGGCTCAGCCGCCACATCCCGCGCTGGTATGGCGGGGCGCGTGAGCATCAACACCGGCAGGCGCAGCAACCGCGCGGCTTCCAGCTTGGCTGCACCGCCCGCCCCGCCGGAATTCTTGGCCACGATGATTTCGATACGATGCTGGCGCAGAAGCGCGAGATCGTTTTCCAGCGTGAAGGGGCCACGGGCTTGCACAATCTCGGCGCGGGGCAGCGGCAAAGTGCCGGGTGCGTTCACCAGCCGCAACAGATAAAAATGCTCCGGGCGGCAGGCAAAACTGCCCAACCCCTGCCGCCCGATTGCGAGAAAGATGCGCGATGCTTCGGCTGGCAAAGCGGCAGCGGCTTCCTCCAGGCTTTCCACCTCCCGCCAGTTATCCGCCGGGCCAGGCACCCAGGCGGGGCGTTCCAGCGCCAGCAGCCTCACCCCGGTTTGCGCGCAGGCGGCGATGGCGTTGCGGCTCATTTGCGCGGCGAAGGGATGCGTGGCGTCGATAACATGCGTGATGTTGTTTGCTTGCAGATAGGCAGCCAACCCCTCCATCCCGCCAAACCCGCCAATGCGCGTGGGCAATGGCTGGGCAATTGGCGTTTCTGTGCGTCCGGCATAGGAGAACACAGCGTCCGCCCCTGCCTCAGCCAGCAGGCGGGCCATGCGGCTGGCCTCATAGGTGCCGCCAAGCAGCAGAATGCGCGGGTTCATGCCCGCATCTCTGCCACGGCAAGAGGGGCAAGACCATGAGGTGGCTGACGATCATCGGCATTGGTGAAGAGGGGGGCGAGGAAGGGCTTTCACCCCAGGCGCAGGCAAAGCTGGCGGAGGCCGAGATCATCTTCGGCGGGGCGCGGCATCTGGCATTGGCAAAAGCGGGCGGGAGGGGGCGCGAATGGCCGATTCCGTTTTCCATAACCCCCTTGCTGGAATGCAAACCAGCGCCCGTAGTGGCGTTGTGCTCGGGCGATCCGTTCTGGTTCGGCGCGGGCAGTTTGCTGGCGGAAGCGTTGGCCCCAGAGGAATGGACCGCCCTGCCCGCGCCTTCCACATTCTCGCTGGCCGCCGCGCGTTTGGGCTGGCGGCTGGAGGGCACGATCTGCCTTGGCCTGCACGCTGCCCCTTTCGCGCGGGCACGGGCACATATCACCCATGGGGCACGGCTCATCTGCCTGTTGCGGGGGGCTGATGCTGTGCCAGCTTTCGCAGCCTGGTTGGCAGCGGTTGGGTTTAGAGCCTCGCGGCTATGGTTGCTGGAGGCGCTGGGGGGTGAACGGGAGCGGGTGTTGCCAGGAACGGCGGCGGAATTCGCCGCATTGCCGCTTGGCATCGGCCCTGTGGCAATGGCGGTGGAAGCGGCGGGGGCGTTGGGCTTACCGCGGGCACCGGGCCTGCCGGATGAACTGTTTGAACATGATGGGCAGATCACCAAGCGGGCTATCCGCGCGTTAACGCTCTCCGCTCTGGCACCCAGGCCGGGGGAGCATCTGTGGGATATTGGCGCCGGGTCCGGCTCGGTCTCCATTGAATTTCTGCTGGCAAGCGTCACTGGCACCGCCACGGCCTTGGAGGCGGATGCCGCCCGCGCCGCACGCGCACAATCCAATGCCGAGGCGTTTGGGGTGGAGGACCGCTTCACCATGCTGGCGGCCAAAGCGCCGGAGAGGCTGGACGCGCTGGGCAGGCCAGATGCGATATTCATCGGCGGCGGGGCCAGCGAGGCGCTGCTGCAGCGGCTTTGGGCACTGGCCCCTGCGGGCACGCGCCTTGTGGCCAATGCCGTAACGCTGGAAAGCGAAGCCCTGTTCACGCAATGGGCCGCGGCAAAAGGTGGTACACTGACAAGGCTGGAAATTGCCGAGGCGCAACCTTTGGGCCGGATGCGCGGCTGGGTGCCCGCCCGACCGGTGGTGCAATGGAGTGTCGTTTTATGACCGTGCATTTTATTGGCGCTGGGCCAGGGGCGGCGGATTTGCTGACACTGCGCGGGCGGGACCTCATCGCC
>JAGWIL010000283.1 GCA_028866335.1 Rhodospirillales bacterium | reverse complement strand
CACCATCATCACCGCCGAAACGCTGGACGAGCTGGCCGCCTTCGCGGGGGTGAAGGAGCAGGTTGCCGCCCTCACCACCCGCGCGATGAACGGCGAGTTGGATTTCGCCGCTGCTTTGCATGAGCGCGTGGCGCTGCTGAAGGGCCTGAAACTGAGCGCGCTGGAGGAAACCTGGAAAGAAATGCGCTATATGCCGGGGGCGAAAACCCTGGTGGCCACCATGAACGCCTTTGGCGCCACCACCGCGCTCGTCTCCGGCGGGTTCAGCTTTTTCACCGCCCGTGTGGCGCAGGAGCTGGGCTTTGCCGCCCACCGCGCCAATATCCTGCGCGATGACGGCGCGGCCCTCACCGGCGCGGTGGAAGAGCCGATTCTGGATAAAGCGGCAAAGCTGGCCGCGCTGGCGGAATTTGCCGAGGCACGCGGCGTGAAGCTCGCTGCCACCCTCGCCGTAGGCGACGGCGCCAACGATTTGCCGATGCTCAAAGCCGCCGGGCTGGGTGTTGCCTACCGCGCCAAACCTATCGTGGCGGCGGAACTAATCAACCGTGTTGAACATACGGACTTGACCTCCCTGCTATTTGCGCAAGGATACCCGGCATCGAGCTTCAAGGGAGTGGAAGCATGAAAACGCGCGCCGCCGTGGCCCGGGCACCGGGTAAAATTCTGTCTCTGGAAACCGTAGAGATCGCCGGGCCGAAATGGGGCGAGGTGCTGGTGGAGGTAAAAGCCACCGGCATCTGCCATACGGACGAATACACGCTCTCCGGCGCGGACCCGGAGGGGATATTCCCCGCCATTCTGGGGCATGAAGGGGCAGGCGTGGTGGTGGATATCGGCCCCGGCGTCACGTCCCTGAAAAAAGGCGACCATGTGATTCCGCTCTACACGCCTGAATGCCGCCAGTGCAAAACCTGCCTCTCGCAAAAGAGCAATCTCTGCACCTCCATTCGCGCCACCCAAGGCAAGGGCGTGATGCCGGATGGCACCTCGCGTTTTTCCTGCGATGGTGCGCCCGTGATGCATTACATGGGCTGCTCCACCTTCGCGAATTTCACCGTGCTGCCGGAGATCGCGCTGGCAAAGGTGCGGGAGGACGCGCCGTTTGAGAAAATCTGCTATATCGGCTGCGGCGTCACCACCGGCATCGGCGCCGTGTTCAACACCGCCAAAGTGCGGCCGGGCGATAATGTCGTGGTGTTTGGGCTCGGCGGCATTGGCCTTAACGTGATTCAGGGCGCGCGCATCGCCGGGGCCGACAAGATCGTCGGCGTGGACCTCAATAATGGCCGCAAAGCCATGGCCGAAAAATTCGGCATGACGCATTTTGTCAACCCGTCCGAAATCGGCGAGGATCTTGTCCCCTATCTCGTCAACCTGACGGATGGCGGGGCGGATTATTCCTTCGAGTGCATCGGCAATGTGAATGTCATGCGCCAGGCGCTGGAATGCACCCATCGCGGCTGGGGCACCTCCATCATCATCGGCGTGGCGGGGGCAGGGCAGGAAATCTCCACTCGCCCGTTCCAGCTGGTCACGGGCCGCAGCTGGAAAGGCACGGCCTTCGGCGGCGCGCGGGGCCGCACCGATGTGCCGAAGATTGTGGATTGGTACATGGAGGGCAAGATCGATATCGACAGCCTCATCACCCATGTGCTGCCCTTCGAGCAGATCAACGAAGGCTTCGAGCTGATGCGCAAGGGCGAGAGCATCCGTAGCGTCGTCGTGTACTGAATTTTCGCGGCCTTCGGCTGCTCCCAGGCCATCCGCTGCGCAACGGCGGATGGCCTTTTTTAGTTGAGCGAGATCAAGGTCGTTCCTCGCGGCGGGGCGCATGAATGCGATGTTTGCAGCAGTTGAACTTGGCAAAGCCGTAAGCTGCACAAGATCAGGAGGTCAGATTCATGGTCAATATATCCCGGAAGGCGGTGGGGCTGGCGGCGGTGGTGGGGTTTGCGGTGATCGCCAATGTCGCGGCGGCGCAGATGGGCAGCGGCCCGGGCGGTGGAAGCTATGGTGGCGCGATGATGAATAATTATCCCGCTATGGGGCCGGGCATGATGCAAGGTTGGGGCGGCAACGGCCAGGAGGTGCCAGGAGCTGGGCCGGGCGTCTCTATTCAAAACCGTCTGGACGCGCTGAAGACCGAGTTGAACATCACCGCGGCCGAGGCGGATGCCTGGAACAGCTATGTATCGGCGGTCACGGCGGCCCGGAACAATGCCTGGAGCGGTATGCAGCCCTTTTGGCAGTCAGCCGGAAACGGTGCCTGGAACCCCGACCAGCGCTTCGCCGCCATGGATAAGATGGTGGCGCTGATGAAGCAGAACTATGACCAGGAGAAACAGGCGGCGGATACGCTGATGCCGCATCTCACCCCGTTTCAGCAGGGGCAGGCCAAGGAAATTCTGCCCGGCAAGGCCGCTTGGGGGCCGCGCGGCATGTGGGGTGGCATGGGCTCTGGATTTGGCATGGGGCCGGGCATGATGGGCGGATCCAGGGGCTGGTAAGCCCGCGCTCGTCCGCCCTCTTGGCCGCGCCAAACAAAAAACCCCACTCACCTGAGCGGGGTTTTTTATTCGGATTAAGGCTGTTGCAGCGGTGCCTGCTGAATGGGGGCAGACTGCATGGGTTGCATCGGTTGCATTTGCTGTTGCATGGGTTGCTGCATCTGGTCCTGCGGCGGTGCCATTGGCGCCGGGGTAAGCCCGGCAGGTGCCGCATAACGGGCGAGTGTTTCGCGCAGCGGGTTGGCACCTGGATTATTGCCCTGGCCGTCCATTACAATCTGCCGGGCATCTAATTGCTGCCCGTAATATTGCTGCTCCGCTCCGGCATTGTTGGA
>JAGWIL010000022.1 GCA_028866335.1 Rhodospirillales bacterium | reverse complement strand
GATCTTCCGCAGCGCCGCTGAAGCGGTGCTGGATGTGGCGGAGGAACGCGCCGCCATCACATTGCGATAGGCATATCCGGGGTAAAACCAGTTTCGGCCCGGCGGCCGCCACCCCGCCGCCACATCCGCGCCATACCGCCTTGTTACCTTGCTCGGCGAAGCGGCATTTGCCGCCATGCGGTTTCTAAGGGGTTTTATGAAGACAGCATCCATGCTCGCCGCTTTGGCCGCGTTAAGCCTCGCCAGCCCGGCAGGCGCGCAAGAATATTATTATTACTATCCCCCGGGCTATCCCGCCTATCCGCAGGGTTATCCATACGGCGCTCAAGGCTACCCAGCCTATCCGCCGGGCTACCCTGATAATACGCAGGAATACCCGGGTGGCTCGCAAGACACCCCAGATGATAGCCAAAACAACCCGGACAGCACACAAGCCAGCCCGGACGATACGCAGAACAGCCAGGACAGTATCGCTGAATTACTGGCGGCCCATAACCAATACCGGGCCAGCCTGGGTCTGCCGCCGCTGCACTGGTCCAGCCGCCTGGCGGAGAAAGCGCAAAGCTGGGCTGAGCATCTCGCCGCGATCGGGCAGCTTGTGCATAGCGGCTCAGGGCAAAACCTCGCTATGGCCTCGCCTGGCTCTGAATCCCTGACCCAGCTTGTTCAGCTATGGGGCAGTGAGCAGGCCAATTTCACGGATGGTGTGTTTCCAGATATTTCCACGACGGGAAACTGGATGGATGTTGGCCATTACAGCCAGATGGTCTGGCGGGCGACAACGGAGGTTGGGTGCGGCCTCGCCGAAGGCAACGGCAGCGATTTTCTGGTGTGCGATTACGACCCGCCCGGAAATGTGATGGGGGAGCGGGCTTACTAGCCCGCTTTCCACTCAGCGCCAGACGGTTAGCGCGCCGATAAACAGCAGCGCGCCTATCGCAGCCACGATGTTCCAAAACAGGAACTTGGTAAAAAAGCTCCAGCCCTTCTGCGCGGGCGAGTCGAAATCGACCTCGTCACCCGTGATCTGTGCGCTGTGGTCAGGCTGTGCCGACATTTGGTCTTTCCCCGTTTATATCCGCGAATTTAAAGGCGGGTTCAGCCCGCTGGCAAGCTGATTTTGCGGGCCATTTCGGCCAGCACCGCCGGGTAGAGCCTGTGCTCCTGTTCCAGCACCCTGGCGGCCAGGGCTTCTTCCGTGTCGCCGGGCAGCACCTTCACCCGGGCCTGGCCCAGAATGGGGCCTTCATCCATGCCTTCGGTTACCAGGTGCACGGTGCAGCCATGCTCGGCCTCACCCGCCGCAATGGCGCGGTTATGCGTGTCCAGCCCTGGGAATTTCGGCAGCAGGCTGGGGTGAATGTTCAGCATCCGCCCGGCCCATTGCCCCACCAGCCAGGGGGTGAGCAGGCGCATATAACCCGCGAGGCAAATAATCTGCACGCCACGGGCCCGCAATTGCGCGTCGATGGCGCGTTCATGCGCCGCACGGTCTTTACCGAAGGGCTTGGCGGGCACGGCGATAGCCTCAATGCCAAGGCCCCGCGCAATCTCCAGCCCCGCTGCCTCGGCCTTGTTGGAGAGCACCAGCGCGATCTCGGCCGGAAAGCCCGGCGCCTGCGCCGCTTTCACCAGCGCCACCATGTTGGAACCGCGCCCAGAGATGAGAATCGCGACGCGCGGCTTCATCAGGCGAAGAGCTTGTCCTGGCCTTCGATGACAATGCCGGGTGTGCTGGTCACTTCGCCAAGCAGGAAGGGCTGCTCGCCCGCCTCGCGGAGCATGGCCATGGCGGCATCCGCATCGCTGACGATCAGCGTCATGCCCACGCCGCAATTGAACACCCGCAGCATTTCGTCCGCCGCCACATTGGCGGTGCGGGCCAGGAACGGGAATATCTCCGGCATCGCCCAGGGGCCATGCAGTTTGGCGCCACAATTTTCCGGCAAGGCGCGGGGCAGGTTGCCGGGTAAACCACCTCCGGTTATGTGTGCAGCGGCTTTCAACAAGTTTTTCTTATGAATTTCGAGCATCGGCTTCACATAGATGCGCGTGGGAGTCGTCAGCACATCGGCGGCGCGTTGGCCCAGAATTTCAGAATCCCAGCCCAGCCCGGCATCGGCCATGATGCGCCGAACCAGCGAGAAACCGTTGGAATGCACGCCCGAGGAGGGCAGCGCCAAAATCGCGTCGCCGGGCCGCACATTGGCGGGCAAAAGCGCATTGCGCTCCGCCGCCCCCACGGAGAATCCGGCGAGGTCGTAATCGCCATGGGCATACATGCCGGGCATTTCCGCGGTTTCGCCGCCCACCAGGGCGCAGCCGGCCTGTTTGCAGCCTTCGGCGATGCCAGCGATGATACGCTTGGCGGCATTCACATCCAGCGCGCCAGTGGCAAAATAATCCAGGAAGAACAAGGGCGCGGCACCCTGCACCACAAGGTCGTTCACGCACATCGCCACCAGATCGATGCCGACATAATCATGGATACCGGTTTCAATGGCGATTTTCAGCTTGGTGCCCACGCCATCGGTGGTGGAAACCAGAATGGGGTCGGTGAAGCCCGCCGCCTTTAAATCGAACAACGCACCGAAGCCGCCCAGCCCGCCCATAACGCCAGCGCGGTTTGTGGCCTTGGCCAGCGGTTTGATGGCGTCCACCAATGCATCGCCTGCTTCAATATCCACTCCGGCATCCCGGTATGTCACGCTAGTCATGTCAGCCTCCGATGCGCTAAGCCAGCCCTATGGCGCTGCTTAAAAATTCCGGCAAAATCCTGCCGCCTTTCAACACAGGCGGCGGGGCCGCGCAATCTTCCGAGGTGGCTTGATGAGCGAAAACACCGATCCGCGGCGATATCTGCGCGTGCAGTGGCAGCGCCTGGCGCTGGTTGTGGCGGTTCTGGTGGTGCTGTGGCTCTGCCTGCGGCTGTTCTCCTCCATCATGATGCCTTTTGTGGTGGCGGCCGGGTTGGCTTATTTTCTGGATCCCGTGGTGGCCCGGTTGGAACGGCTGGGCATAAGGCGGGTTTTGGGCACGTTGCTGGTGGTGCTGGCCTTCGGCACCATCGTCATTCTGTTCGTGCTGCTGCTCTATCCGGTGATTATGGCGCAGGCTTCGGCGTTCATCTCCAATTTGCCGACCTATATCCAGACGGTGCAGACGGATTTCGCCAAGCTGATGCGCAATGTGCAGCACCGGCTGCCCTATTCGCTCAGGCTTAAATTGCAGGACCTTGCCTCCAACCAGGCGAGCTCTCTGGTTGCCTATGCGGGCAAGACGGCCACCAATATCATCGGCAGCGGCTTTGCGGTGGTGAACGTGTTGACGCTGCTGATCGTCACCCCCATCGTTACCTTTTATTTCCTGCGCGACTGGCCCACCATCATCCGCCATGTGGATGGCTGGCTGCCCCGCCCGTATGAAGGGCTGATCCGCGCCCAGGCCGTGGAGATTAACCGCATTCTTTCCGCCTGGATTCGCGGCCAGGCCATCTGCTGCCTGGCGCTGGCGGCGATTTATGCCATCGGCCTTACCATCATCGGGCTGGATCTGGGCTTGATCGTGGGGTTAGCCGCGGGGGTGCTATCGTTCATCCCGTATGTCGGCACGGTGCTGGGTTGTATCACCGCCATTCTGCTCTCGCTCAGCCAGCATCCGGGCTGGAACGGCATTATCTCGGTGCTGGCCGTGTTCGCCATCGGCCAGGGGTTGAACGATTACGTGATTCAACCGCGTTTTCTGGGGGACCGTGTGGGGCTTTCCGCGGTGTGGGTTATCTTCGCGCTGTTCGCTGGCGGGGCGGCGTTCGGGTTTCTGGGCATTATGCTCGCCGTGCCGGTTACCGCCACGCTGGGGGTTATCGCCCGGTTCTGGTTGCGGCGTTATTTGCAATCCCCGCTTTACCTCGACGCGCCACCAAAATGAGGCAGCTTGCCTTGCCCTTTACAGAGCTGGCACAGCCTTACACGGCGGAGGATTTCTGCCCGGCCCCTTCCAACGCCGCGGCGCGGGACTGGCTGGCGCGGCCGGAAGCCTGGAGCAATGGCCGGCTGGTGCTGTGGGGCGAGGCTGGCTGTGGCAAGACGCATCTGCTGCATATCTGGGCGGGGGAGCGCCAGGCCCGGATTTTTAACGGGCCGGGGCTGCGCGGGGTTATACGCCCCGGCAGCCCGGTGGCGGTGGATGATGCCGAGCTTGCCGCCCAACCGGAGGCGCTGCTGCATTTGCTGAATGCCGCCGCCGAGGAGGGGTTTCCCGTGCTGCTGGCTGCCCGCCAGCCGCCTGCCCGCATGGGCTATAAGCTGGCGGATTTGACCAGCCGGTTGCGGGCTTCCGCCAGCGTGGACATTCGCCCCCCGGAGGACGAGCTGCTGGAGGCGCTGCTCACCCGCTTTGCCGCCGCGCACCAGCTTCATCTGCCGATTCAGGTGCGCAATTTGCTGCTGTTGCATCTGCCCCGTGCGCCTGCTTTCTACCGCGAGGCCGTGGCCCGGCTGGACCGGATGGCCATGGATGGCGGTGCCCGAATAACCCGCCCCATGGCTGCCGCAATGCTGGCGGAAATGCTGGAGGACGTTTAAGTTTTTTACCTAAACATCACATGCCGAGATTGAAGGACTTGCTATAACCCGCCCATGGACGAGCAAACCCAGTTTTCCCCCGCTGAAAATCCGCATTCAAGCCGTATCGGCATTGATGATCCCGCGCGGTTTATCAACCGCGAACTTTCCTGGCTGGATTTCAATTTCCGGGTGGTGGGCGAGGCCCGTAACCCGCGCCACCCATTGCTGGAGCGGTTGCGCTTTGTTTCCATAAGCGCCTCTAACCTCGATGAATTTTATTCCGTGCGTGTGGCCGGGCTTATTGGCCAGGCGCGGGCAGGGGTGCTGGAACATTCGGCGGATGGGCTGACCCCCGCGCAGCAATTGCACGCCATAAATGCCCGCGCCAGGGAGCTGACCACCGCACAGCAAACCGCGTTTAACGAGGTGTGCGCCCTGCTGGCTGAGGCCGGGCTGCTGCTGCTTTCATCGGCTGAGCTGACCACGGACGATGCCGCCTTTCTTGATGCCTTCTTCATGGAGCGCATTTTCCCCGTGCTCACCCCGCTGGCGGTGGACCCGGCGCATCCCTTTCCGTTTATTCCGAATATGGGGCTGGTGCTGGCGCTCTCTTTGGCGCGGGACGATGACCGGGGGCAGATGTCTGCCCTGATTCCGCTGCCAAACCAGATTGAGCGGTTTATCCGCCTGCCGGGGCATGAAGGGCCGATCCGGTTTATTCTGCTGGAAGAGCTGGTGGCGATGAATATGAACCGGCTGTTTCCCGGCTTCTCGGTGGAGGGTTCCGGGCTGTTCCGGCTGATCCGCGATACGGATGTGGAGTTTGAGGAAGAGGCGGAAGATCTCGTCCGTTCCTACGAAACCGCGCTGAAGCGGCGCAGGCGCGGGGTGGCCATTCAGATCACCATCCAGGCCGACATGCCCGCCAGCCTGCGCGAGCTGGTGATTGATGCGGTGGAGGCGCCGGCAGAAGAAGTTTACGTCGAGTCTGGCATTGTCGGGCTGGCGGATGTGAAGCAGCTTATTGTGGATGACCGGCCGGATTTGCTGTTCAGCCCCTATACGCCGCGCTTTCCCGAGCGCATCCGTGATTTCGCCGGGGATTGCTTCGCCGCCATCCGCGCCAAGGATATTCTGGTGCATCACCCGTTCGAGAGTTTCGACGTGGTGGTGCAGTTTTTGCGCCAGGCGGCGATTGACCCCAATGTGGTGGCGATTAAGCAGACGCTCTACCGCACCAGCCGCGATTCACCCATTGTGGGGGCGCTGATTGAGGCAGCGGAAGCGGGTAAATCCGTCACCGCCATGGTGGAGCTGAAGGCACGGTTTGACGAGGAGGCGAATATCCGCCTCTCCCGGGCGCTGGAGGCTGCCGGTGTGCAGGTGGTGTTCGGCTTTGTGGGCTTAAAAACCCATGCCAAGCTTTCCTATGTGGTGCGGCGCGAGGCGGGGGCGTTGCGCGCCTATGCGCATTTCGGCACCGGCAATTACCACCCCATTACGGCGCGGATTTATACAGACCTTTCGTTTTTCACCTGCGAGCCAGCGCTAACGCGCGATGCTGCCCGGCTGTTTAACTACATGACCGGCTATGCAAGGCCGGAGACGATGGAGCAACTGGCGTTTTCCCCGCTGACCACCCGCAAAACGCTGAATACGCTGATCGATACCGAGATTGCCAACGCCAAGGCGGGCAAAGCTTGCGGCATCTGGCTGAAAATGAATTCGCTGGTGGATGCCAAGCTGATCGACCATTTATATGAGGCATCCCGCGCCGGAGTGCCCATTAACATTGTGGTGCGCGGCATTTGCTGCCTGCGCCCCGGCGTGAAGGGGCTTTCCGAGACGATTAAAGTGAAATCCATCGTCGGACGGTTTCTGGAACATGCGCGGATTTGCGTGTTCGCGGATGGCCAGCCCATGCCCTCTCGCCAGAACAAGGTGTTCATCTCCAGCGCGGACTGGATGGAGCGGAACATGGATTACCGGGTGGAGACGTTTGTGCCCATCCATAACCCCACCGTTCATGCGCAGATATTGGACCAGATTATGGTGGTGAATTTGCGCGACGACGCACAAAGCTCCGAACTGCACGAAGATGGCGGCTGGACGAGGGTGACGCCTGGCGACCCCGCGGCCTCAGCGCATGAGTATTTCATGACCAACCCCTCGCTCTCGGGCCGGGGCTCGGCCCTGCATGGCGGGCTGGCGGCGGAACGCGGCAAGGCAAAATACAAGCGCCGGGTGGATTAAGGTGAGAGGCAAGGCGGGCTGGATTTCTGCCCGGCCCTATGCCATACGCCGCCACGGCCATAATGCGCCAAGCCGTCCTAGCTCAGTTGGTAGAGCAACTGATTCGTAATCAGTAGGTCGCCGGTTCGATTCCGGCGGACGGCACCAGATTTTCAATGAAATACAAAGCATTGTGGCCAAGCTAGGCGAAGATTGGCGACAGTTCCGATAAAGCGGACCTTTTGCGGATTGGCCAGAAAAAAGAACATATTTTTTCATAGCACAGGCGTTCCTGACCTTCGAGAGCAGCGACGTGTCCTAAGCGCCGCGCGGCCGGCAGCGATTCCTTTCTGGATTACTCGTCGTACAATCTGGGCACGGCGGCGGCATCCAGACCATGAGCAGCCGTGAGATTACAAAACAGATCAGAGCTTCTTTGCCGCGGCGAATAGCACCTCATCTATCCTGGTCTGCCAGCCTGGGCCTTGCGCCCGGAACTTGGCCAGTGTCTCACGGCTCAGGCGCAGGGAGACCAGCTCCTTGGTTGGCGCGACCTGCTTACCCCGCGCCCGGCGCATTTTCTCGGCCAGCGCCGGAAACACCTCAGTAAACGGCTTGGCCTGGGCAAACTCCTTCGGTGTGATTTCGGGGTTTTCTTCGTCAGGCACCCCATAAACGGCAGTGTTCAACTTGCGGCCCATATTTCATGCTCCTTCCTACTGGCGCGGCGCAGACTGATCAGGGAAATAGCCTCAGCCCCAAGAGGCGCGGCAATCACCACGACCAGCAGTTCACCCCGAAAAGCGCCTATCAATTTAAAGCGTCCTTCTTTGCTGGGAAAAACGACAGCGCTTGCCGCGTCAAATGCCGTTTCAAAATCAGCAAATCCAAACTGTGTTTGGTAAGATTCTGCAGGCGCTTCGCTTCATCCCACACAATGATCAACTTTTTTTATATCTACAATAAACATAAAGATCAAGGTTTTTTGTATTTACAATATGTGGCATTAAATCACATCAAATCCCATGCTGAATGGCGCGCGGATTGAGTTTTGATGAGGTATGATGTTAGCGGAACATCTTCACCACCCTATGGCCCAACGGGGCGGAACGCCGGGTGCGCCAGGGGCATCGTTCATGGCAGTCTCCTTAGGCGAGAGGCGCTGTAAAACTGACACGCAGATGAAATATAATTTTTATTTTGCGCTGAAAGCATCTGCTTCATCAGCATAAACGTATTGAGCCTGAATACAGCAACAAAAAACGCGCCAAAGGTAAAGTGATGGGCAAGCATGAGGTTCGGGCATGGGACAGGCGGATTTTTCTGGCAGGGTTGATGTTGGCTGTTTCAGGTGTTCATGAACAAGCGCGGGCTTCCACGCCCAGCCCGCTCGGCCAATGGGCGCGCGCCGATGGCGACACGAAAATCGACATTACAAAATGTGGGCAAGATTACTGTGCGGTGAATATTTGGGTGCGCGACCCAAATGGCGCGGAGAAGGTGGGGGACAAGCTGGTTTTGACTCTGGCACCAACGGCCAACCCCGACATATTAAAGGGCCCCGCCTATGATGTAAGGCGCAAAATGCACTATACCATGAGCATGACGTTGATAGGCACGCATATGCGTACAAAGGGATGCGTTTTGTTCGGGGTTATCTGTAAATCCGCGCAATGGAATCGCGTTAATTAATTCTATTAAGCCTGGCTTTTTCCAGAAGGGAGGAGAACAGGAGCGCCAATAGCCAAGTTAGTGTTGCAACGCTCGCGGTGTTTAGAACGGTCATTATGCGGGCTTCATTAACATTTAGCGGAATAACCGGCGCACCGAGGATATGGCCGGAAAGAAAATACAAAACCAAGGCAAGAGTGGCGAGGCCAAGGCAGAGCCAACGTTCGCCCGCCCGGAACAACAATGCGGCCAGCAGAATGCAGGGGAATAAAAATAGCCCCACACCGCTCGTACCCCCCAGAAGCTTTAAGCACCACAACGTGTTGATGGTGCCGATTATCGGCAAAGCCAACCGCCCGCCCAGGCTGGAATGGCGGGAAAGCCAAGGCACGACAAGAAAAGCAGGTGTGGCCAAGGCCGTGAGTAAGCAGAGGGGAAACACATGCCAGCCCAAAAGCACCAGCATGTAGAGCGGGTAAAACGGCATGTTACCGCCAACAGACAAGGCAACGGTGTTGGCCATTGCTGTTGCCGGGTCGTTATGCGCGGCGTAGGCCCGCAGCCGGGCCAGGGCATTTAAGTTTAGAGGCAAGGGCGTTCAGTGTTTCCAATGCTTGGCCCTATCCGGCGCGGTTAGCGCCTATCTGTCAAGCGTGGCTTTGAACGTCAGCCCTTTGCCGCGCCAGCTACCGGTAACACTCTGGCGGCGGCGGCCAGCAAATCCGTTTGCGATAACAGGCCGACAACGCGCCCGGTTGCATCTTGAATAATTACGGCATGTGTCCGCCCGTCGGTCAGCTTCCCAAGCTGGCTGAAGGCCGGTGCGTCCGAGCTGGCGGTTGCGGCTTGCACCATCACCTCGGCGACTTCGCCGTTCTCCTGCACGATCTCTCGCAGCCCGATGGTGCCAAGCAACCGCCCGGATGCGTCGATAACCGGCAGAAGGCGGATATTATGTTCCAGCAACAAGGTGCGCGCCGCCTGGATATCGTCATCCGGCCCCACTGCGATGACATCGCGTGACATGATATCCGCACAGGTGAGATCGCCATGGGTGCGCAGCAGCGCCTGCTGCTCAACGCTTTGAAGCAAGGCGTCAAGGTCGTTCCGGTTGATGTCAAAGCTCTCGCCAAGCTCCGCCAAAGCCGCGTCCACATCTTCAACATGAAATCCGGCGCGCAGGATGGGGGCTGGGTCTTTTGTGCCCACGGGGCTTACGGCTTTCGGCGGCACATGCGGGTAGTTGTGCTTCAGCAGCTTATGAAAAACGATGCCCAATATAACCAGCGTTACGGAATTGAGCGCCATTGGAACCAGCGCGAAGGAAAACCCCTGGGCGGCCACGGCCGGGCCGCCAATAACAGCGGTGAGCGCGGCAGCGCCACCCGGCGGATGCAGACACTTGGTTAACGACATAACCACAATGGCAAGCCCGACAGCGATGCCGGAAGCGACCATGATATCCGGCACAAGACGGTAGGCGATAATGCCACACAAACACGACAGCGTGTTGCCGCCAATGATGGACCATGGCTGCGCCAACGGGCTGGAGGGAACGGCGAAAAGCAGCACCGAGGACGCCCCGAGCGGAGCCACGATGAGCGGTAGGGTCGGGTTTCCCCCGAACGTCATTTCGCCGATCAAGCCCGTCAGGCCGATGCAGATCAGCGCCCCCAGGCCGTTGATCAGCCGGTCATTCAAGGTGGCGCCGGCCAGGATGGGTGAAAACAGCTTGAAACGAAAATTTGTCATTATGGTTTACGGTGCGGTTGGGGTGGAAAGGGGGCCCGATGAAGTGGTGTTACCAGACGTTGATGCCCCCCAGCCGCCGCCCAGCGCATAGAACAGGGCAATCTGACTTTGACTGATTTCCGTTTGCGCATTGGCGACGGCGATATCCGCCAGGGCAACCTTCTGTTCAGCACCAAGCTGTGCCAGCGCATTCGTCTGGCCGCCGCGATAAAGTTCGGTGATGTTGGAAGCCACTTGCGCGGCAAAATTCCGGGCATCGTTGAGGCTTGCAACCTGGTCGAGCTCAAAATCGTAGGATGTAATCGCGCTTTGGGCTTCCTGTAATGCAGCCAGCACTGTGCCATCGAACGCGGCCTGGCGGGCTTGCACCTGGGCTTTGGCCTGGGCGATATGCGCGCGGCTGACGCTCTGGTTCAAATCCCAACTCACCGACGGCCCAAGGTTAAATAAATTGGTCACGGGCGCGAATGCATCGAATGCAGCACCGGTCGATCCCACGGCGCCGCCCAGCTTGAAGTCTGGGTAAAGTTTGGCCTCAGCCTGGCCCACGCGCGCGGTGGCGGCAGCCAGGCGGCGTTCAGCCTCGCGCACGTCAGGTCGCCGGTTCAGCAGGGTTTTGCCGTCTCCCACAGGAAGCGGCGTGCTTAAGACCAGAGGCTGCTGGCAGGCTAACCATGCGGGGTCATAGGCTTCCGGCGGTTCGCCCATCAGAGTGGTGAGGCGATAGGCAGCGTTCATCTGTTTGGCTTGCAGCAGAGGAATCTGGGATTGCAGAGTCTCGATCTGGGCTTCTTGGCCGACGACATCGAAACTTGTGGCGCGGCCATTTTCATGCATCAGCCGCGTAAACGCCAGAGATTGATTTTGCAGCGCGACAGCATGGCGCAACGCCGCAAGTGCGTTACCGCTATCGCAGATATCGGCGTAAGCGCGTGTGGTTTCAGCGGCAACGCTCACCATCACAAGATCCCGCGCGGCGGCGGCGGCCTCGCTGTCGTCGTTCGCCGCCTCAATGCCACGCCGGATGCCGCCGAACAAATCGGCATCGTAGCTGACAGTGATGCCGACATTATAGCGCTCCAGTTGCGCCGAGGGTATTTTACTCAAGACAGCTTGCGCCGATCTCTGGCCATAATCCGTGGAGTCGCTGGTGGTCACGTCGGCTTCCCGTCCGGCTTTGGCTGCCGCCAGCAGGGCATAGGCATTCTCAAGATTCGCCTGTGCAACCCTCAGGCTTGTGTTGGCAGCGAAGGCGCGTTGAACCAAGGAATCAAGCGTTGGATCGTTATATAAATGCCACCAATTATCAGGCGGATTTGCAATCTGCGTTGCCTTGTCATCAGAAAGGAACGCCGCCTGCGCAGCAGGATTATTGATAACCGCCGAGCGAGGAAGTTTGTAATTTGGCCCTACCGTGCAACCAGCCAAAACCAATACGGCAAGGGGCGCAGCCAAGCGCCGCATAGGGCGGCCTACCACGGCCAGCTCCTTTTTTCTGCGGCTTCGCCCTGCCGAGGAAGAATTTCGACCGAGGCCGTCTGGCCAGCAATCAGCCGCATGCCTGCAGGAACCTGGTCGATTGCGATGCGAACGGGAATGCGTTGTGCCAGGCGCACATAGGTGTATTCCGGTTCGATATTGTCGAGCATGTTAGCACTTGCATCGCGCTCGCGGTTTACAATGCCGCCGGCAATGCTCTCTACATGCCCGTGGATGATCCTGGCCACGCCCATCAGCCGTATATCCGCCTTATCACCAATATTGATCGCGGGAATTTTGGTTTCCACGAAATAGCCTTCGATGCGCAACGTATCGGTATCAACCAGCGCGAAAGCTTCCTTGCCAGCACTCAGGTAATCGCCTGGTTGCAGAGTCATGTTAGAAATAATGCCATCAACCGGCGCGCGCAGGGTTGTGCGGTCGAGATTCAATTGCGCGAGGTCCAGCGCGGCCTTGGCTTTGGCCACGGCGCTTTGCAATAAGCCAACCTGTTCCGTGCCTTTTTCGATGGTTTCGACATCAACCAGAGCAGACAGGGCGTGGTTGCGGCGGTCGTCACGTATGGCTTGCGCGAGGGCGATCTGCTGGCCATTCAGCGCCGCCTGGGCTTGGGCAAGCGCAAGCTGGTAGCGTGACTGATCTATTGTTAGCAGAGGTTGGCCTTTTTTAACGGCCTCATTGTCCTGCACGGCAACGCTGGTGACCCAGCCGCCGACATCCGGGGTGACCTGGACAATATCCGCGGCGACCTTGCCGTCGCGGGTCACGGGTTCAACCTGATAACGTATCCAGAGTGCCGCGATGACGATTGCCGCGATAATCAGCAGCAAAAAGGTTGAAAATGCCTTGCTAAGATGTTCACGGTTCATGGTCAGCGTGCAATCAGTGAGGGTAAAAGTGAGTGGCCAGGAGGGTGAGACCCCACCAGAGGACCAGGAAGAGTGTGAGGTCAAGCAGGATGGGCTGCCACAAAAAGCGGTCCAGGGGGAGGCGTTGAAGCAAAAAATGCAGGAGAAAGGTCAGGATTCCCGCGCCCACAGCCGAAGCCAGCCCGGTGGAAACAAATCCGCCGAATATGTTAAGCTGTTCGATCATCGTGACCCGCCCTGGCGTGAGCAACCGCCCATAAACTGTATATTAAATACATCTTTATAGCAGGTAGAAATAGCGTGCAAGCCCTGGCACCCCGGCAGGGAGGAGCGGGTCGGCGGGAATTGTTAGGCCTCTGGTTGGTGCTGAAACATCGCGGCCTGGCCGTGCAACGTTCCGGTCTCGTCGATCAGTTGCCAGACAATGGCGTTCTCGATCCAAAACCGCTGGTCGGATTTAGCGATCCGCAAGCCGCGATAATTTTCGATAAAGCCTTTATTCGCCACTTCATCCAGCAGGCGCTGCCGCTCCGCGCGGTCTGGTGCTTCGGCTGAAAGGCGGGAGGGTAGGCGGGTGAATTCCGCCCATTCATAGCCAAAGCATGTCTGTGCGGCGCGGTTGGCGTATGTGAAGATGGGATCTGGCTGAGTATCGTGCGCCAGCACGCAGAATGGGGCGTTCTGGTATAGCCAGAACGCCTTGTCGCAGCCGTGTGCGGTTGGGTCGAGTATCAGCGGTCTGCCAAGCAGGCGGACGAAGCTGGAGGCGAGCAGATTGTAGAATAGTGGGTCGTTCGGTTTATCCATGGCTGGCTTTAAGCCATCAGCCGCGCCAGCTGGGTGGAGATAATCGCCTCGGCCTCGGCGATGATACGTGAGACAAGCTCGGCGCAGGTGGGAATGTCGTGGATCAACCCCTGCACCATGCCGGCACTCCAGATGCCGTGTTCAGTGTCGCCAGAGAGCAGCCCTTCGCGTCCGCGCGCACCTTTCACCAGATGCGCCAGTTTTTCAAACGGCGCGCCGCTTGCCTCAAGCTCGCGCACTTGCTGGCTGATGCTGTTGCGCGCCACGCGGGCGGTGTTGCGGTAGGTGCGAAAGATGAGATCCGTCGCGCGTTCGTCATTGTTAACCATCGCCTGTTTGAAGGCGGCGTGAATGGGCGCCTCCCGGGTGGCGCAGAAGCGCGTGCCCATGTTCACGCCTTCGGCCCCCAGCGCCAGGGCGGCCACCAGCCCGCGTGCATCGCCGATGCCGCCCGAGGCCAGGATGGGAATTTTCAGCTTGTCCGCCGCGGCGGGGATAAGGATCAGGCAGGGGATATCGTCTTCGCCGGTATGGCCGGCGCATTCAAACCCGTCGATGGAAACAGCATCCACCCCCAGCCGCTCAGCGCTCAGCGCGTGGCGCACGGCGGTGCATTTGTGGATCACCTTCACCCCATGGGCTTTGAAATCCTCCACATGCTCCTGCGGCTTGTGGCCTGCCGTCTCGGCGATTTTCACCCCGCTTTCGATAATGGCGCGGCGGTATTCCGCGTAAGGCGGCGGGTTGATGGAGGGCAGGATGGTGAGGTTCACGCCGAAGGGTTGGTCGGTCATGCCCCGGCAACGGGTAATCTCTTTTGCCAAGGCCTCCGGCGAAGGTTGGGTAAGGGCGGTGAGAATGCCAAGCGCGCCCGCATTGGAAACGGCGGCGGTGAGTTCCGCCGTGCCGACCCATTGCATCCCGCCTTGCACGATGGGGTGTTTGATGCCGAAAATTTCGGTGAAACGGGTGCGCAGCATGGGATATCCTCCTGAAAAGAGAGTAACGCGACGGAAAGAACAGGCAATAGTAATTTAATTAAATAATTAAGCAAAAAT
>JAGWIL010000282.1 GCA_028866335.1 Rhodospirillales bacterium | reverse complement strand
ATCACGCAGATCCATGCCGTGGTGGCGGCGGATAACGATGGCTCGCTGGCGGTGCTGCGGTATCTGGGTTTTGAACAAACCGGCAAGGGCCACCGCGTGTTTTCCTGCCGCCCTGGCGAGAAGTTGCCGGTGAAGCATTTCAGCCTGGCACGGGAGGCCGATGCCCCGAAAACCGCCGGACCAGCGCGAGACTTCGCCACGCTGCTGGTGGTGGCCGCGGCGCTTATCGACGGCCAGGGCAGGGTGCTTCTGGCCCGCAGGCCGGAAGGTAAGAAGATGGCGGGCTTATGGGAATTTCCAGGTGGCAAGCTGGAAGTGGGCGAAACGCCCGAGGCCGCCCTGGCGCGGGAGCTGCGCGAGGAATTGGGGCTGGAGACGGACCCCAAGGATTTCGCGCCGTTCGTGTTCGCCTCCCATGCGTATGAAAGCTTTCATCTGTTGATGCCGGTGTTTCTCTGCCGCCGCTGGAAAGGCGAGCCGCGCGGCCGCGAGGGGCAGAAGCTCGCCTGGGTGGCACCGCAAAACCTGGCCGAATACCCCATGCCCGCCGCCGACCGGCCCTTGATTCCCATGCTGAGGGATTTTTTATGAGCAACCCAACAGCCGCGATTCTCATCATCGGCAACGAGATCCTCTCCGGCCGTACGCAGGATGTGAATGTGCAGTTCATCGCCCAGCGCCTGGGCGTGCTTGGCATAAAATTACAGGAAGTGCGGGTGGTGCCGGATGTGCCGAACCGAATCATAAATGCGGTTAATGAATTACGCGCTTCCTATAACTTGCTTTTTACAACTGGCGGCATCGGCCCGACGCATGACGATATTACCAGCGAATGCATTGCCGCGGCGTTTGGCGTGCCGTGGGAGCTGCATGAGGAAACCGACCGGGAGATGAAGGAGAAGATGGGCGAGCGTTACAATGCCGCCCGGCAGCGCATGGCGACCATGCCCCGCGGGGCGATCCCCATTCGCAACGAGGCGAGCATCGCGCCAGGTTTTTCCATCGGCAATGTGCATGTGATGGCCGGGGTGCCGCGGATTATGCAGTCCATGATGATGGCGCTGGAGTCCAGCCTGCCGCGCGGCGAGCGGATTGAGATGCGCGCGGTTTACGGGCTGGGGGTGATGGAAGGGGCCATTGCCGAGGGGCTTTCAGCGATTCAGGCGCGGTTTCCAGAATTGGACCTCGGCAGCTATCCGTTCAAGCGCGACGGCGCCTGGGGTGTGGCGCTGGTGGCCAAGGGCACGGATGTGCCCGCTATCGAAGAAGCCACACGGCAGGCGACGGACCTCATCGCCGCGCAAGGTGTTGAGCCGGTGCAGGGCGAACCGCAAAATTAGACAAAAAATTCTCTTCAGTAGCGGTCTATGTCGTCACCAGCTTGAATGTGTTTCGGATAACGCCGATCCGGTCGATTTCAGTTTCCATGACATCGCCCGGCTTCAGGAATTCAGGCGGGTTGCGCGCGGCACCGATGCCGGAGGGTGTGCCGGTTGCGATAATGTCCCCCGGTTCAAGCGTGAGACCGAGAGAAAGTTCTGCGATGATGCGGGGAATTTTGAAATACATCTGGCTGGTGTTGATGTGTTGTTTCAAAACGCCGTTAATGCGCGTTGAGAGATTTAAGTTGTTGTAGTCGATATCGTCAGCCGCGACGATCCATGGGCCCATGGGGCCGTGGCCATCGAGGGTTTTGCCTTTGAACCACTGCCCGCCATGGTCCATCTGTATATCGCGGGCGGTGGTGTCGTTGATAACGGTGAAGCCAAAAACATAGGGCAGGGCGTCAGCCTCGGTTATGTTTTTTCCGCGCTTGCCGATGATGACGGCGAGTTCACCTTCCCAGTCGATCTTGGTGGAGACAGCTGGGTCATAGGGCAGGGCAGCGAAGGGGCCGTTCACGGTGTGCGTGTCTTTGGTGAAAAAAACTGGATGTTTGGGAAGCGGGGCGGCGGATTTTTTCGCGGTCAGGCTTTCCTTGAAATGCTCCAGGTAGTTCCAGCCAACAGCATACACATTGCGGGTGGGGTTGGGGATGGGAGCGAGCAGCGTTATGTTTTCAAGTTTCTCGCCGGTGCCTGAACTTGCGAGATGGCGGCAAGCCGCAACGGCCGCTGGGCCAGCTGAGATGAGCGAAACCATGTCAGACGGGTTGAAGTTAAGCTGTGCATTGTTGTGCTTTGCAGCTTTTCCGAGGTCGATGATAACGCCCTCATCGGTTACCGCGCCAACGCGCGATGCACCGCCGGCGCTGGGTATAAACGTGGCGAGCCGCAGGGCAGGGCTATCATCGTAGGTTACGGCAGGCACTTTGATGCCTGGCTGCGCTGCAGCGGCACGTTTTGCCATGACGGCTGTGGTGGCAATGCCTGAGCCCAGCTTCAGGAATGTACGACGTGTTTCGTCCATGCGCGGTCTCCGTTTTTGCAATCCTGCAGGCTGCTGTCAGGTCAGTCAATGTAGCTGCCATATTTTCAAAGGCGAGGTTGCTCTCGTATGTTGGGTCATTGAATTAGCATAAGCCATTGGAATATATGGGGTCAAATTTCCTATAAATCCTATTGACATACAGATAAAATGTAATGTCTATTGATACGATAGGTATTATCGTAATATGCGGATTGTCTGGAAAGCTGCCTGTTTTTCTGAAAGCCGCCAAAGAAGGAGGCGGTTATGAAGCGTGTTTTGAAGGCATCAGGCATTGCCCTGGGCATAATCAGTGCCGCCGTTGGCGCGGCCGGCGCTCAGCCGGTTGAGCCAGTTGCACCAGGTACCATCCAGGTTCACCTGAACGGGTATCTTCAGTTTCTTTTCGGTACAGTCGGCGGCAATGGCATGTCTGGCGGCTCCTATT
>JAGWIL010000281.1 GCA_028866335.1 Rhodospirillales bacterium | reverse complement strand
AAAACAAATGGCGCTGAAACATCTGCTTCTGGTTCCGGTTTTCACTTTTTTGGCGCTGCCCGCCGCGGCGCAAACAGCGCTGAGCCTAAGCGCCAGCGGCACCGCCCAGGCGGCACCGGACGAAGCGGTGGCGAATTTCAACGTACAGGCCATGAAGCCGGATGCCGCCAGCGCCCAGGGGGCGGTGAACCAGGCGGTGGCCAAGGCCATGGCGGCGGCGAAAACCGTGCCGGGCGTGGTGGTGACCACCGGCGGCTATAATAGCTATTCCAGCACGCCGGACGGCCAGACCCAGCCGCAATTCACTGCTTCGCAAAGCCTCACCCTTACCCAGCCCGCTACCGATGGCGTGCCAGACAAGACATTTACGAGCCTGCTGGCTGAGATGCAGGCGGACGGGCTATTGCTGAATGGCCTGAGCGGCGATCTCTCTCAGGCAGGGCAGGACAAGGCGCAGCGCGCGGCCATCCGCGATGCGCTGGCGCAGCTTCGCGCCCAGGCTGACGACATAGCGGATGCGCTGCACAAGAAGGTGGGGGCGCTGAAAACACTGAATGTGAACGCGGGCGGCGGGCCGGTGCCGCCGATGCCACGCATGATGGCCATGGCCATGACTGCCCCCGCGCCGCAATCCGCCCCAGATAAGATCACCATCACCGCGAATGTGACCGCCGAGATCGAGCTGGATGCCGCGAATTAGGGGGAGCTTAATACGCTCCGGCGGTTTGCCGGCGTTAGTCTCGGGGTAAAAAGCGGCCCTCACGCATGAGGTGAGAAGCTGCGCACGACTTCATATATGCCGGGCTCAAACGTCGCGATTGTCAGCGCTTCCTTGAGAAAGGGCAGTGGTCCAGGGTCCCGGCGCATGGCTTCATAATCCTCCACACTGCGCCATTGCGCGCACATGGTCACCTTCGTGCCATCGAGGCTGCGGTGAAGGGTGGAGGAGATAAACCCAGGGGCAAGGCAAACGAATTCATCGGTGGCGCGCGTAAGCAAGTCGAGAAGTCGGCTCTGGTTGGCTGGCTCCACGGTGAAAACATTTATCAAGCTGATCATGAAGTCCTCTTTATTCATGCTTGCCTGTCTATCAGCGAGAAGCAGGAGGCCGATAGGACCAGCGCCCATTTTTCAGCTCCGCCACCCCGCGGCCTGCGCTTCACGCGCGGCGGCTTCCTCTATGTGCCCGGCCAGCCGGTCCGTTACCGGTTGCGGCGGCGCTTTGCCTTTCAGCATCAGAACGGAAAAATTCGGCAGCTTCGGCATATCTTCCTCGCCAGGGGCAAGCAACCTTACCCCTTCCGGTAAATTGTTTGGAATTCCGCAGGTAATGGCCAGGCCCGCCAGCACCGGTACCATGGAGCCTGTAGCGCTGCCCGAAACATAGGCGATGCGGTAGGGGCGCTTGGCATCGTTCAGTCCCCGCAGCGCGGCGCGGCGCCAGGAACAATCATGTTCAGCCAGGGCCAGCGGCAGCGGGTTAAGCTTGTGGGGAGAGAAACGGGTGGAGGTTATCCACGCCAGCGGCCCGCGAATGAGTTCTTTGGCGGGCCAGTGTTTTGTCTCATGTCCCTCGGAGATTAAAGAAAGATCGAGCTGCCCGGCCTTCAGCCGCGCCATCAGTTCGGTAGAGGGCAGGCACACTACCTCTACCTCCACCGCCGGATGAGTTTCAGCGAAGCGGCGCAGCGCCTCGGGCAAAAATTGCAGGGCGTAGTCGTCCGGCGTGCCGAGGCGCACTTTGCCGCTGATGTCCGGCGCCCTGAAGGCGGACCAGATGGAATCATTCAACGCCAATAGCTCGCGGGCGCGGTCAAGCAGATATTGCCCGTGCGGCGTCAGTTCTATGCCCTCGCCCCGGCCGCGCTTGAGTAGGGTTTTGCCCAGAATTTCTTCCAGCTTGCGCATCTGCATGGAAATGGCGGCCTGGGTGCGGCCCACACGCGCCCCCGCGCGGGTGAAATTTTGCTCCTCCGCCACATAGATGAAGGCGCGCAGCAGGTCGGGGTCGAGGCCGGAGGGAAGAGACATATTGATAAGAATATCTGATTTTTACTATAACAAAAATTCGTTTTTCTTATTCCGCGTTCAGGCTTAATTTGCTCCTCAAGAAAACCACGCACGGGAACATGAAGATGATGTTGAGCTTGATCGGGTTCCGGCCTGTCAGACTACCCTCGCTGACACGCGGAATGAAAAATCTTATGTCGGCGCTGGCGGAAATGCGCCGGGCGATTAAGGGGCGGCGGGCGATTGCCCAAATGGATGCAAGAATGCTGGCGGATATCGGCATGTCCCGTGCGGAAGCGCAAGAAGAGGTTCAGCGCAAGCCGTGGGATACCGGGCCATTGCCGCGCTGAGGGCAAATAAAAAAGGCGGTAAAATGCCGCCCTTTTTCAATTCAACTTATCCGGGGTTCAGGCCGCTTTCTTCAGCAGGCCCTGCGCCACCAGCACTTCCGCGATCTGCACGGCGTTCAGCGCCGCGCCTTTGCGAAGATTGTCGGAAACGCACCAGAAGGCCAGGCCGTTCTCAACCGTCGGGTCCTTGCGGATGCGGGACACAAAGGTGGCGTCCTCGCCCTGGCACTCGATGGGGGTGATGTAGCCGCCGGCCACGTGCCGGTCTTCCACCACCACGCCCGGCGCCTTGGCCAGCACCTCGCGCGCTTCCTTTACGGAAACCGGGTTTTCAAATTCTACGTTTACGGATTCGGAATGGCCGATGAACACCGGCACGCGCACGCAGGTGGCGACGACTTTGATGTTCGGGTCGAGGATCTTGCGGGTCTCGACCGTCATCTTCCATTCTTCCTTGGTGAAGCCATCATCCATGAACACGTCGATCTGCGGGATGACGTTGAA
>JAGWIL010000280.1 GCA_028866335.1 Rhodospirillales bacterium | reverse complement strand
TGTTTGACGCTGGTGATACCGGGTTTGGCGAGGATCTGATCATTACCGCTGGAGTAATCAGTGAGCATGATGAGCTGATTTTTTGCGCCGTTGGCACCTTCGGCCAACGCGTCGCTGGTGGCAACGAAATCGCCATCCAGTTTGCCTGCAGAAAAGGCATCCAGTGACGCGGAATAATCAAACCACTGCATATCCACGTCCACACCGGCTTGCTTGAACCAGCCCTTATCGATGGCGATTTGCCAGCCGGTCCAGCCTGGCCAGTCGCTAAAACCGATGCGCAGCGGTGTATCCGCCTTTGCGGGCAAACAGGTTAAACAGGAAAGTGCTGCCGCGGATACCAAAGACGCAAGTTTTAAAGCCCGTTTCATGAGAAGCCTCTTATGACCAGATGACAAGTTTATGAGAAAGAAGACGCAAGAAGGATGCCAAGTCGCACTAAAATTCCTGAAGGTTATCCCGGAGGAGTTGGTGCTTATATTCAGTTCGCACGCAGCCCAGACGCTGTAATTCCGGCACCAGGCCATCGGCCACTTCTACGAGGTAACGGCGGCCAACGCGCAGAACCGGCGTCGTGATGAGAAATCCGTCCCCGCCCACTTCTTCCATCACTTCCGCCATGCGGGTCGCGACAGTTTTTGGCATACCGATGAGCTCGATTGATGAGACGATGCCGCCGGCACCATCCACCACAAGCTGGTGCAATGTTTTGCCGGAGCCCCATTGCTGGAACTTGTCCAAAGTGCCTTGCTCGCCATTGGTCGTGAGCTTTTCCGGCAACGGCTTTTGCACATCGAATTTGGAAAAATCGATGTCGGTTATTGCAGAAATGGATGCCAACATATCGTCGATAAAATGCGGCGCGTTGAGTTGGCGCGTCAATTTTTCACGCGCATCCTCTTCGGTCTCGCCAAGTGCGGGGGTAACGCAGAACATCACCTTGATGCTGTCAGGGTCTCTGCCCAGGGCGGCTGCGCGGGCGCGGATGTCAGTGCGGAATGCTTTCATTGATTCCACGCCGCTGGCAACAGATACGATGGAATCCGCGTGCTTGGCGGCGAAGTCCCGACCGCGGGGTGAAGCGCCGGCCTGAAGATATACGGGGCGGCCTTGCGGCGAGCGCACCGTGTTCAATGGGCCGCGTACTTTAAAGAATTTACCTTGATGATTAATGGGGTGCACTTTGGTATGATCGGCATAGATGCCGCTTTCCCGGTCACGCTTTACAGCATCGGGCTCCCAGCTACCGAACAGCTTGCCCATCACCTCCATATATTCCTCGGCCATCTCATAGCGCAGCTCGCGCGGCGGCAACTTGTCCAGCCCAAAATTTTGCGCGGCGAGGTCTTCTGCGCTGGTAACAACATTCCAGCCGAACCGACCTTTGGTCAGGCTGTCGATGGTCGAGGCCAGGCGCGCCATAAGAAATGGCGGATAGGCGAGAGTGGACATGGTAGCCACGACGCCGAGATGTTTCGTGGCCATGCCCATGGCCACGGCCAACGGGGCGGGGTCGTGCTTTGGTGCCATCACGCCGCCACGTAAGCCGCGTTCACGAGAACCGCCATAGGTTTCAGAAACCATCAGCTTGTCTTCGATCATGATGTAATCAAAACATGCGCGTTCAAGTGTTTGCGCCATTTCGACGTAGAACTGCCCATCCCATGGGGTTCCACCCTGGCCAAACGGCTCACGCCACTCATCCGGCGTAAAATTCATAAACCAGCCCAGATGAAATTTTTTTCGTGTCATTGTTGGTTCCAATATCGGCTGGCAAGGCAGGAGCCTGCGATGTGCCGTGAGTGTTAAACTGCAGTGAGGAATGAAACGCCGATGGCGCCAAGAAAATCATGCGCGCGGTCTCCTGCCGCATGAACCGCCCCGCAATCATCGGCAAAAATTCGTTTGATGCGGTTGCGATGATAGCTGGCGAATAGCTCTCGTGCGGTGAGCACCTGCGTGCGGTTTGCACCGTAGAGTTTCTCATGCAGGGCCGGAAGCTCATGCCAGGGTACGGCTGGCCGGGCATGATGCGCGTTGTGGTAAGCGAAATTAAGGGTCAGTAAATTCAGCAACGGGTTAGAAAGCGAAAGAACATTGCTGTAGGTATTGGCTTGCTCATATGCCCGGTCACGTATTTTTTCGGCAGGCGCTGGTGCAAGGGTAGAGGTTACATACACATCGAACGTATGCTGATACGTATCCATGAAACGCAAAATTTGCAGCATGACCAAGTAGGCGATGACATAGCAAATGAGTGCGCGCGGCGCGATAAGCCCGAGGGCCAAAAAAAACCCGATGCGCGAAGCCAGCAAGATATTGGCCCGCCGGCGTGTTGAGGGATTGCCTTTATATTGCGTGATAACAACTAAGGCGTGCATCAAAAGCTCAACGGCGGGAATATATAACCACTCCAACGCCAGGACCGCTTTGCGTGCCCAGCCTGGTGCGTGTTGCAAAATCTGCCGATAATTGAATGTGGTTACGTCCAGCCTGTCAGCGTGGTGGCGCAGATGCTTTTCCTTCAAGCCACGATATGAGGCGAAGCACGCACCGGTAATCCAGGCCATGATCTCGCCGCCCCGGTCATTGCGGGACATTTTTGTGAAGATGGAACCATGCGCGAATTCGTGAATGAAATAAGCGCAAATAACCAGGCTGTGCGCAAGCAGAAGCGTGCCCGCGGCGTTCAAACCCCGGTTTTCGCGGGTAATTAGGAGCAATCCTGTGCCATACCCAAAAATTCCATAGGCCATGCCTGCAAGATTATAACTAATACTTCCAGGATAGCGAAAGAGAGCAGTATTTTTCATATCACTCCGCTAATGTGTTGATACATAGGCGATCCTCAAAAAGGAGAAGAGAAG